>NZ_RDQG01000078.1:87330-206784 GCF_003697815.1 Halalkalicoccus subterraneus
CGGTGGTATTCTCGTCAAGCTGCTGCGGCGGTCAGTCTGATTTTCGCTATCGCTATCAGTAGTAGTTTGCTCGGTATCACGCTCGCTGGTGTTGTCAGTATTAGTATCCCCCTCAGGAGTCGCGTTCTCCCGCGACCCGGTATCAGTACCGCCAGTGGGACGTTTTTCGTCATCATCGTCTTCCCACCAGCGGGTTCCAATACAGCCAGAGAGGGAGACCAGCGTACTCGTACACCCGAGAAGTTTCGCAAACTGTCGTCGTGAGATCATCGTTTGTCGAGTTATCGGTAGTCTGCTATCGAATTCCGCCCTATCCTCCGCTAGTCGATCCCAACGCCAATTCCTAAGAGGAGGAATAGCCAGTAGAACACGAACAGACCGAAATTACGAATGCTGAATCGAGGCAACTCATCGCCGGTACCCATGAACAGTACCCCGCCAGCGGTGGCCAAAAAGAGGGCTGCAAGGATCCCCCATTGACCGATAAGGAAGATAGCGAGACCGATCGTTCCAAGCCCGATCACTTTCGCGGCACCGGCATTCGTTGAACTCAGAAAGCCCATAACCATTCTAATTCTAATAGTACTCTAATATTAATCTTGGGTCGGACATACCCGAGAAATGAGGCTGCAAGACGAATCGATCTCGAGTTATCAATCAGACTCTTGTTCTCGTCGAAGACAGCGCTGGGCGTGGAGCAACATCCCGCGCCACGTAAACCCGTTTGTGTCTTTCGTTTCCGAGAGTTCTTCATACTGTTCGAGCGGAACTTCAATCAGGATGGATTTCATTTCGTCCTCGTCAGGAGCGTCCGTTTGGCCGCCATCCGGGAGGAGAATCTCTGTCTCGTCGTCGGTGTGTGGTTGATATTTGTATTTCATTGTATCGAGAGCGAATGGTAGTCCGATACTAGAGCCCTGCAGAGCCATTCGCTCGTGTCCCTATTAGTCTTAGCAAAGATTTATCACCGCCGACTATTGTACTAGACTTATAGAAAACTAATACTAGTATAAGCAAGATCGACAACGAATAGCAATCACTGACCAGAGTACTTCCACACGACTCACATCCAATTTCGAAATTCCATGTCATCGACAGACGATACCCCTCCCGAAGGCGAGACGACAGATAGCCACAGACCGCTACAGTCACTCATCACACGCATAGCGAGGTTACTGCAGGGTTCGACGCGAGTTCCAACAGCGTATCTTGCGGCAGGAACCGCTATTGGCCTCCTCGTGATTATTGTCAGCACACCCGCTGCAGCCCAAGAATTCTGTGATGATCCCGCCGGACAGCTGTTGATCTCGATTGAGACAATGCTGATCAACTACGGGACGATGCTGTTGTTCCTCGCCTTCCTGATCGGCGTTGCCATGTGGGCGCTGACACCCATCTTTGCCGGTCAGAGTGCGATCGGGCTCGGGATGATCCTGCTCTCGTTCGGTGCAGCGATTGCCTTTGTCGTCGGCACCCAGTTCTTTGGGATGACCTTCGAGATCGCCGGCGCCGGCGGCCAGAGCTGCTCGACCGTTCTCAACTAACCTCACTCGATCGAACCTCGCGATTCGCTACCGGACCCGATCGCCTATGAATATACCACTGAACCCGCGTCGCCTCGTCATAATCGTACTCGTCATGGGTCTTGCCATGACCTCGATAGTTGGCCCTGTCGCTGCTGCTGCAGAGACTACGGACGCTCTCGATACTGGCGGGGTTGTTCTTCAGACCGACGCAGATGATCTAACCGATACCAACGAGGGTGACAGTGCAGCTTCCAACGGGAATAACGATGAGTCGAATGTCACTGCAGAGGACCTAGAAGAGCTCCCGATCGATATCGACGAAGACGACGTCGATCTCGAGGAGATCAACAACGAATCCGAAGCCAACGCGACCAACATTACCAACGGAACCGACGGTGGCACACCGCAAATTGGCGGCGGTGGTGGGACCGGCAGTATCGGCCCAAGCCTTTCACCCGAAGAGAACGCCGAGGATCTCGCTGAGTGGCTTCGCGGTCAACTCCGCGGAGCGACCGTCTATCTCGTTGATGAAGTGATCAACGAGATGCTCGGCACGCCCACGCCCGAGAATAACGGCTGGCAAGGCATTCTTGGCCAGCCTGTTGGCGAGACGTACAGCGACCTCTACGAGGAGGTCTATATGCAGATGATCCTACCGCCGGCATTTCAGTTCATGATCATCGGCTTCATCTTCTTCACCCTCTTCGTTGTGCCGTTTTCGCCGATGACCGGCCAGCGTGTCTGGTCAGTCCTGCTCGCGATGTTCGGCGCCGGGGCGTTGGTCATGCTCAGTTGGAACGTTGCATCGTTGCTCCATCACGTCTCGGATGCCGTGACGATGTGGTTTCTCCCACAGGGCGAAGAAATTCTCCCGAGTGGCGACCCGAACAATCCGTTCTCCGAGGAGCACATCAAGCTGAACGCCGGACCACTGGCAGTCGGTCTCGGGGTCTATCTCGCAAGCTGGAACGTCGGGCTAATGTTGGCGCTGATCCACGGGATCCGCCATGCGATCTTGTTTCTCATGCCGACGATCCTGCCGATTATTCTTGTCGGGATGTACTTCGGGCCTCGAACGTCGAAATCAGCGTTCTCGGTGCTGTTCTGGCAGTACATCGGTCTGCTCGTGATGAACTGGCCGACAGCACTCCTGCTCTCGATCGGCTATCATGTCGGCTTTGACTTCGGGATGGGCGCTGCAGGATCGCTCGCGAATATGGCGGTGACGATCGGAGTGATCATCCTCGCGGTCGTGCTCCCGTTGACAATCCAGACGTCGTTTCTTGGCGGTTCGTTGGTCGCGATCATCACGAAGGGATCGGTGCTGTCAGCGGGTATGAATACGGCCCGGCGAGTTCTGCCGTCGCGCGGGGATACCTCCCGATTGAAGCGCGGTGGGGGCTACATCAATCCTGTCTCACGATTCACTCACGATCGTGCCACCAATAGCAATCGTCAGCGACGACAGGACGTCGCGGCGACTGACGGCGGCTCATCCACTCAATCGCGACTGACGAGCTACTCACAGTCTCAGTCTCACTCTCGATCAACCTCCTCTCGACGATCGAGGCCGCCTCGCAGTCAACGAGACACTGGTAGTATCGATGCCCGACGGCGCGAACGCTATCGTCGCCTTCGCAGCAATAGTTCTGATTCACCATGAGCACAGGAACTGATCAGCAACGCGCAGCGGACAGACGCAAAGTTCTCCCGAACCGACTGACTGGCCAGCGGATCGCCGGCGTTTCGAAAGTCGCGATTTACGCTGGCGGTGGTACAGCTGCGATGACATGGTTCGCCGCGGATATGTACGTCCCACCGGGCTACCGGAGTCCAATCTACGGACTTGCAGTGTGCATGTTCGTCGGTTCGATCATCGCCTCGTTTCACACGCCGAACCACCTCTCGGTCCACGAACACCTGCGGCGGCGCATTACCCATTATACTCGACAACACACCATGCTGAGTGCACGAAACGGCAGTACGAAAGGACAGCCACAGAACAACACACTTCCCGGTCAGATTGTTCGGCTTCCGATTGTCCGAAACGTCCGGGGGATTGGCGTCGACGAGGAGGAACGCTCGCAGGACGCCGTGCAAGTCTCCCGTCCGTTCCATAATTCGCCGGCCATCGAGACAGCAGACGGCGGTGTGATCGGCGCGATTAAGATCCGCCCGGCGGCAATGGCCGTCGCCGACGAAGGCCACTGGACACGTCGTGTGGAACGGCTCGCGAACGTCATCGATTCGTCGGTCACCGCGAAGACGCAGTTCACCTCGAAGATGCGCGCCGTCGATTACGGTGATCGGATGGGTACCTACGACGATCGCGAGCAGGAACTGTTGGATGAACTCGCCGCGAAACACGGCGATATCGATACAGCCTATCGAAAGGCTCGTAACGGTGGGATCGATCGCGAAGATCTTGGCCTCTTGGTTGGGGCTGATCTCGCTGATGAGCGCCAGGGTGTGATCGATCTGTACGATGTGACGACGCTCAAGCGCAACTACTACGTCACGATCAAGATCGAGCCCGCGGACGTTGTCACCGAAGACAACGTTGAGGAAGGCGGCGGAATGGCGAACGTTCCGCTACTAGGCCGGCTCTGGAAGCACAAGGAACTCCGTGATCTTCGTCAAGAGGGCGACCACACCCAAGTGATGGTCGAACGGCTTGAGAACAAACTGGAGACGCTTGAGTCGGACCTGCGGACGATCGAGGACATCAGCACACGAATTCTCTCTTCGACGGAACTCTCGCAGGTCTTTGCCGATCACTATCAGGCGGCTAACGCCTACGCGAACGCTGACTTTGGGGACGTCGTCCGGCTCTCACCGAAGCCGACCTCAAGCGAGGGAACAGCGATGTACGGTGTCGATCACGATCACCTTCGTGATCTCCCTAATGGGCCGCTTGGCGAGTCCAACAGTAGGGTCGAACCCAAAACGCCCGGCGAGATATCCCGGATAGCCGGTCAGGGGGATGACAGTGATCGCCATACTGTCCCCGATCGTAGTGACCAATCCGACGAGGCCAGCGACGACATCGTTGATACAGCAAAGAACGCTGCCAATTCCTTTGCCCAACGCGTTGCGAAGATCAACGACAACCCGATCGCCGACGTCATCCTCACCAAAGAACAGCTAGTCGACCATTATCAGACGGTCGTTGGCCCCAAGGACGGCATCTACCGGGGCAACGAGAACTGGATCACGATCGACAACGCCGTCTACAGTAAGACGCTCTCAATCCGTGAGTGGCCCGCAGTCCCGAAGATGGGCATTCTTGAGCCGATCCTTCGCGAGCACGAGCCCGGCGTCGCGGTCAACGTTGCAACTCACATCAACCCGATCGACCAGCAGCGCGCCGAGATCGAACTTTCGGACACGGAAGACCAGCTGAAGGACAAAAAAGAGAAAGCCGAGGATTCGCGCCTCCCGATGTTCCTCCAGACCTATCGAAAACAGCACGACGAGGCTCAAGAGATGGTCAAGGCGAACCAAGACTCCGAGTACGATCTCTTCGAGACGAACACCCACATCGAACTACGCAGCGATGACCCCGAAGCGCTCGGCCGCACGATCGACCACATCAACTCGATGATGAACGACGAAGGGGCCGAAGCGCGTCAAGAGACAGCTCATCATTTCGAGGGTTGGCAGTCAGTCGCGCCCGCATGTGATGACAAACTCGAGGAGCCGATCATGATGTTCGCCGATGGTGTGGCTCGTGAGTTCCCGTGGACCTCTCGGAATCTTCACGAACCGAACGGTGTCGAGTTCGGCATCAATATGCACACGAACGAGCCACTGTACCTCGACCTCTGGAATCGCAAGACTGGGTTCGATTTCGGGATCTTCACGAAAAAGGGCGGTGGGAAGACCACGACTGCAACGGAGATCCTCAGCCGACTGAACACGGTCTATCGCGACGATCTCATGACGATCATCATCGACCCACTCCAGGAATACGCCAACCTCGCGACCATCCACGACGGCGAGCGTCTTGTCGTCGGTGGGGATACGGGCATCAACCCGTTCCACATCGAGGCAACACCCGAGGAGAAGTTAGCGACGATCGGGAAGGGCGCACCCTACAAGCACTGGCTTGAGGGCTGCATGGACTTCGTCGAGATGTACTATGCCGACGAGGGGCTGGACTTTGCCGAAAAGAAGGGCATCTGGCGCATGGCGATCCGAGAAGCCGCCGAGCGCTATGGAATCGAAGACGATCCACAGACTCACTCAGCGGAGTTTCGCCGTGAGCATGGCTATTCGGGCGACTGTCCGACGCCGATGGACGCGATCGAGATAATTGATGAGATGACCGACAACCCCGAGGAGTGGGTCCGTTCGAAACCCAGGCAGGAACCCTCCGAGCGGAAAGTCGAGGAACGGGAGGTCACGGCCGTCGATATCATCAACAACGACATCCAGCCGTTCCTCCCTGGTGGTGAATACGAGCACTTCACCAAGCAGACTGATATCGACCTTGAGGATTCGACGTTCTTCTACGTCGATATGCAGCAACAGGAAGCCTCTACCTCAATCGGGCTGACGATGCAGGTCGTCTACGACCTCTTCTACGAGATGGTCAAAACCATCGACATCCCGTCAGTCATTTTCATGGACGAGTTCCACTATATGCTACGGGATTCGCTCGCTCAGAAATCGCTGAATCAGAAGTTCCGCCACGGGCGTCACTGGAACCTCTCACTCGGCGTTGCGACCCAATCGTTCAAGGACTTCTTCGGTGAGGACGCCGACGGTAACACCCATCTCACAGACAACGCCCAAGTCCTCTTCGAGAACATGCCCACGCAGATATTCCACCAGGAGGATATGAGCGATGAGTGGGCCGAAGAGATTGGGCTCACTTCGAACGAAGCTAGATTCATTCGAAATGCGGAGCCGGGTAATCGTGAACTCGGGTACTCGACAGCCCTGCTGCGCGTTTCAGACAAAGGCACCTACCCACTGAAGGTGAAGATGGACTTCGAGGAGAATCCTCGTGAGGCGGTCGTGACGGAGTTCGATCCCTCGGAGCACGGCGAGGACTTCTATTCGTATCTTCTTGAGCACGATGACATCTGCGAGTGGCGGTTCGCTCCGACGACAGACGGCGAGATCGCTACCGATACGGAGATCACAGCAATGCGCACGAACACGGCTGGAGACTCCGACGAACAGAACCAGGGTCCACAACGGCCCGACGCTAGCGCCACGGGGGACGACTAAATGGGTCGGATCGCCTCAGCGCTAGTTCGCGATGAGATCCGCCGGTCGGTTGCTCGGAAAGTCCCGGTCCTTCGCGATGGTGGCTCGGACGCCTACGACACACTAAAACTGACCGACGATGTGATCAACGAGCTTGAAGAGGCCCGCGCCGAACGTCGCGCAGTTCACGTCCTTCCACACAAGGAGGGCGGTGGGATTCCGAAGGCAGTCGATCTACTAACGTCGGTCCATCCGATGCGGACCGGGACTAGCACGGGCTCCCGTCCGGCACATTCCTTCGAGATACGGAACATCAACGAACAGATCGGTTTTCAGTGGGTGATGGGCGGCGAGAAGTATCAGAACCGACTGGCCCGTCAACTAGAGACGTTTTATCCCGACAGTCACATCGAGGTCGACGAACTGCCCGAGCCTGATCTATTACCGTTCCGCGAAGGCTGGCATCTAGCCGCCGCTCGCCTTGAACTGAAGCTGCAAGGCAAGAAGGAGCGCTACTATCCGATCAAACATATCGACGTCGAAGGCTTCGAGAACGACCCCTACGGCTCGATTACCAGCGAAATGGTCGGCGAGCGCGAGGCCGAAACAGTAACGAACGTCGCAACGCAGGTGATCTTTCGCCCAGCACCCAACGACTGGTACAAGGGTGGAGTCTTGGAACCGTCAATTCACGACGTCGCCGACGATCTCGAAGAGAACGTGCAGCCGGCCGATACGAAGGATATCGTCCGGGGTATGTTCACAAAAGAGGGGCTGGATCTCTCAGAGGTTCGCACCCAGAAGCGCGGCAAGAACAAGAAGACGACAGCGGCCGCTGATGCCGTCCGTCGTCAAGCCGGGCAGAAGGGCTATGAAGTCGACATTCGGATCGTCGCAGTCGGCCAGAACCCAGAGACGGCAATCAGCCGGGTCGACGAGACGGCCGACATGTTCGAGGGATACTACGATTCAGACACCCAGCAGGGCTTTGATTGCGTTCCGATGAGCGGTGAGGACCTCTTGAAACTCGTGCAGTTGGCGATGCACCGCGAATACGTTGATCATGGCATGACGATGGGGGTTCGAACCGCGGCAGGCGTAGTTCACGTCCCGAACGAATCGATCAACACCCAGAACGTCAGCTGGACTCGGACTTCAAATGCTGGTGACGTCCCAGCTGATTCGCCTCGCTTTAGCGAGTGGGTGAGTCCAGCACTTGGCTGGGATACACCGAACCGGTCGGTGAAGCAAGATCCCAGTGAGTGGAGCTATGCGATCAATCAGTCTCAACCAACGAAAGAGGCACTCAGAGAGGCCGAGGAGGGTGATCAAGAAGCGCAGGCAGCTGACGAACAGCTCGACCAGACGCAACCAGACAGTACGGAGGCAGTATACTAATGACACACCCCAATACTTCCAACGATGACGAATCGGACGCAGAAATCGACTCGCCTCGCTTCGACGAGTGGATCAAACCCGCGACCAACTGGAATGCGTCGGATCGCTCAGTGAAAACCGATCCGGAAGAGTGGGTATATGTGATCGATCAGCTCCCACCGGATACACAAGAACCCACAGTAGCCATAGTACGCGAACAACACCAGCAGTCAACCGAGCAACCGGATGGAAGCAATCGATCAGCGTCAACGGAGGGAGGCAACTAATGGGACTGTTTAATTCATTCACCAGCGACGACGAAAACGAGACTGAAGAGAACGACAACAACGAGACGACCCAAGTGGCGAGTGATGGGGAGTACGACCCGACTCGACCAAAACGGATCAACGGCAAAGAATGGTGGATCGAACGCATCGACGAGGTCTCCAACGAGGCCGAAACCTATGCTGGCGAATGGCCCCGAGCAATGATCGAAAACGCCGCTAAAAAACCCTACCAGCCAGTCTGGGTCGGCTGCTCCGAACGCACGGGCCGAGAATTCGGCGTCGAATTCTCCCGGGCCTTCCGCCATATCGCCTACCTTGGCTCAACGGGAACGGGGAAGACAACTGCAATCTACAACAGCGTGACCCAGCTGATGATGGGCGGCCACGGTGTCGCAATCGTCGATCCGAAAGGCGACGATATCTATGATCTCCTACGACGAGTCCCGAAATGGCGTTGGAGTGACGTCGTCTACGTTGACCTCGGTGCGGACTACTACTCACTGGAAGATGAAGAGACGGGCGAGGACGTTCCCTACCAGATCGGGTTCAATATCCTCGATACCTACCACGAGCCTGACGAACCTGGTTTCGACGAGGAAATCGAGTGGATCGTTGCCGACTTGATTGAACTCCTCGCGGCTGGCGAATACTGGGGACCGCGCATGGACCGAATCGCGAAAAACATGATTCGAGGGATGGCCCGCCATGAAGAGGAGTTCACCATCATTGAGATCTACTATGCTTTGCTCGAAGAGGAGAATCGCCAGCAGTACGCGGACTTAATCGGCGATTCGATTGACGACGATGACATCATGTTTCTCGAGGGATTCACCCGACGAATTGCCGAAGAACTCAGTGACGATGAACTCGATCCCTTGCTTGGGCGACTCAAAGACTGGGTCGAAAATCCGATCACCAGGAAGATTATCGCGATGCGTGGCGCCGAGGTCACTCTTGGCCAGATCGTTAACGAGCAGAAGATCCTGATCGTCAACAACGACCTGCCGAAGGAAGCGAAGATCATGACCGCCAACGCAGTCGTTAGCGGAATCTGGACGGCCGTCACCTCTCGGAAAGACCCCTCCGAACAGCAGATGATGGAACTGGCGGGCATGGACGACGTCGGCAGCGAGTATGCGCCCTTTTTCCTCGCGATCGACGAGTGTCATTCAGTTCTCACTGATGGCGACGAGATCGAGACGATGCTGATGGAGGCTCGCTCGAAGAAACTTGGATTGATGCTCTCAACCCAAGTCCTCAGGTCACTTCCGGATGATGCCGCTGACGCAATTATCTCCAATTGCAACACGATTCTCTCGCTCACGCCGAATCATCCCGAAGAGGCCCGTGAAATCGCGAATCGATTTGGTGGGATGGACACCGAGGACTTGCAGCGAACACCTGATTATCATGCACAGACCCAACTCAACAGCGAGGATGACCCGTTCTTGGCGAAGCTCATCCCGCCGTACCCACCACGGCACACGATCGAAGAAGCATACGAGCTGATCGTCACCTCGCTCGAGAACTACGGTTCACCGGTCCAGAGTGGCGAGGAGATTCTCGACGAGATGCACTTCGACGCTGGTGGAGCGATTTCGGCTGGAGAAACTGAAGCAGGTGCTAGCGACGGGAGCGAAGAACAGATCGACGTGACGAGTGATCCGGCCGAACAAGCGCTGTATGAAGCGGCCTATACGGTACAAATCAAACAGGATGCGAGCGGTGAGTTCGTTGCGAGCGAAGCAGTAAAAGACGACTGGCGACGTCGAGCTGGCGAACTCGGTTTCTCCTCGGAAGTCTCGAACGTCATCGAGCAAGCGCCCGATGAGTATCTCCAACGCCAGCGGCGGGATGGGAAGTCTGTGATGAAGGTGACACCAGAGGGCCTCGAATATGCAGGGTTAGCCCAAGACACTGGCAGCAGTGCAAGCGGTGGCGGCGACGAACACCGCTGGGTACTCACCGAGGCGTATCGAGCGTTCACGAAGCTCGGGATGTTCGTCGAACTGCCGACTCAAGAAGGAGAGGAGGATCCGGACGGAATTGCGGATCTTCCGATCGACCCGATGAATGCACAGAATCCACGCGAGATGCATCAGCGGGAGGAGCGGCTCCAAGACGAGTATCCCCATCTCTACGAGCTTACCGACGGGTTGAACATCAGCATCGAGGCTGAAACCTCGACATTAGAAAAGCCGATGCAGACGCTGACAAACCTCCGAAAAGCGATCGACGAGCACAAACTGTGCGTCTTTGCGTGTAAGGACGGGACAGCCAAGCACGACCGGTTTGACTACTGGCCGCGGCGTGGTGAGGGAATTATCTACGACACCACAGGTCGGGGTGCGAATCGGACGATCAACTACGATCAGATGACGTTTGCTGCTGACGTTGACCAGAACGACAATCGGACGTTCTACAACAAAGTCGAAACCCTCGCTGTCGCGCCAGACACGTACGCGCTGCGGCCACGAAGTGAGGCTAATCTCGTCTGGCGTGAAGAGGGCAAAGAGGTCGTGATGAGCGATGAAGATGGGACTGAGCACGCTCGTTTCGAGAACCTTGAGACAGCGGCAAATCCATCGAAATCGGACGTCCCCGCTTACTCTGTGTACGATGCTTCTGAGCGTGAGTACACGGTTCGAGCCAGCGGTGAGAAGCTGGTCTATGGGTCACGGGAGGAGTTGGAAGACGACTGGATGGTGGTTCGAGCACCGTTCATTCCGGAAAATGAGTTCGACCGGATGCCGACGCCGGAGGACTTCCTGTTCGTGGTCTTCCCCGACGACGATACGGAGGAATACACCAAGCCGATGATCTGTGAACAGGGCGAGGTCCGACCGCTGCTACCAATGGATACCTCTTGGGACACGAAAGAGAAGGCGGACACGAACGAACCAGCAGACGATTCTACCAATGAGGGACCGGTGTCGAAGGATACTGACGAGCAATCTCGTGTGCCATCACAGGAACCATCCGACGAAGAGGACGAAGACAATGGAGTGAGCTTTGCCAGGTCAGGTCGCTAATATCAGTACTTCATCATGCTTGACTGATCGTCACATCATCGAGATACTCCTCAAGACGCTCTGGGTCGAGGTCTGTTTCATCGAAGAGGTAGTCTCGCAGTGCATACATCCCAAGTCTGAGTCGGTGAAACTCTTCTTGCTGATCTTCACTCCACGCCCCATGTGGTTCCACATCGATAGTGGCGACGGTCTGAGCGAGTTGGGCTAACTGTTCCTGTTGGTCTTCGATCTGTTCACTCAGCTCTTCGAGAGTGGCCTCATCGGTGGATTGGTCTTGTGACTGAAGCCGGTCGATCTCCGCCTGAGTCGTATCGACTCGTTCAGATAGTTGGTGTACTTTTTCTGGGAGATCGGATAATGTTAGTCCGGTCTCGTCTGCTGTATTAAGATCAGTCGTGAGCTCTTGTCCAGACTCTGTGAGCGAGATCTCCTTAGCAGGAACGACCGTCCCAGTGGCCTCGGGTTGATGGGTTGAGACAAGCCCCTGTGGCTCCAAATACTCAGAAATTCGATACAGGATAATCCGATTCTCGCTAAGGTCGGTTGTCTCCCGCACCTCCGTCGTGGTGAGTGCTGTCTCGGCGTCGGCAAGCGCGCGAATGATCTCAATTGATTTCCAGTCAAGCGAGTCAGCGGCAGTGCTCATGTCAAACCTTACTAGAACCGGACAGATATATCTTCTCCAAGAATATTCTCGAAGAAGAGTTCTCTAAGAAGAGTCTCGTAGGGATATTTCTTCGAATATTTCTCGGCGTTTCTCGGATAGGAAGGCGACGCGTTAGCTAAGAGTCGGGAAAGGTACCCAGTAGGTCGAAACAAAGGATACCCCCAAGGGCGGGTGCACAAGCGAGCTAACAAACCCTCAGGAAAAGTGAGTAAATCACCAAATAGGGCTCACTGGAAGTCCACCTCGAGACAGCAAAGCTGGGAGTCAGACTAAGCTCAAACAAGGGGGAGTCCCAAGAGCGAACTCATCGAAACAAGAGCAGACCTCACAGCATTGAACTAAACAACGAAAGAAGACACCTACTCAGTCCGAGAGAAGATAAGTGGCTCTAAAAAGGCGATGAGAGAGGGCCGATTCAGCATCGATGACATGGAAGGCGATATAGCAGCAATGGGGAGTCGATCAGTGCACGACAAAGGGATCTTCATCTCGGGAGAGGCCTGCCTCAAAGATTGTCGGAATAGAGAGCTGTTCATCGGAAGCGCCGTGTCTAAAAGAACAGTAGCAAGCCTCGTTCACTACTCTGGATAGTCGGTATTCCCGCTGGTACAGAAGCTTCTAGAATAGATAACGAGGAGACACACGAGTTTCACACTGGTAGTAGGTGAGCGAGCACTGGTAGGGGGTCCAGGGAGAGCGAAGCAAGTGTGGGGTCCCCACGAGTGAGACAGAAGAACAGTGGAGGTGCCTCGACGCACGATTTCCAAGTCGGTTTCAGCATAGCCTGGGTATCCATCTGTCTTCGAAGAGGGGTTACCTCACCACCGGGACAGGATACAAGCAATCACCGGCAGACAGCAGTGTCAGTGAGACCAGGGACACTACTAACCAGATTGTTGGCTCCGCAGTCAACTAAGCTGCGCAGAAGAAAGGCAGTACTGAGAGATCCGTCGCTTCGACAGTACCAGCACCGCAAGAAGAGCGACATTACTACTAGAAGTAGCAACACCGTCATAGGACAGCTATCCGACTCCCGGGGGAACTAGCGTCATTAACTGAGAAACTCGAGGAGAGTGGTAGTATCATCAGAGTCTGGGAGAGTAGTCTATCAGTGTAAATCGATCTATGACGTAAGACTCCCAGCAAGCGAGAGCTCATTGACTCCCCAGTCGAGCTATGTACTCTGGTATCCTCTTTGACTATCGACAATAGCGAGCCCAGCGAATCGAGAAAAGTGGATCCCATGCGAGTTATAGTAAGGGACCCCTGTCTACTCTGAGTGAGGTGGACCTCCACTGCTATCGAAACACGATCGCTCGTGGTTTGATCTCAAGGTGATCATATTCAGTTATTTGATGAAGAAGCGGATGGTAAGGATCACTTATGCGCGAATCCCGTTTGGAAGAGATATTACTTCGGATGAGAGATGGCCAGGGTTCAGAATCCCATATTCAATTAGAGATGAACCGAATAAAGCAGCAAGTCAGAGACGACAAAGAATCTACTTCTTCGACTCACGAGGTATTTGAGGACCTGAATGATATTGATATCAATCATCCTATTGTACCTGCACTAGAGGGCCTAGTCCGATGGGAAGCCAACCAAGACTATCACAATGGTGCTGTCCCTGCCTTAGATGCATATCGTGATGCAGTTGATGAGGCTGTTAGTGATAGATGGCCTAATGTTGCCGTGCATGCAGCCCAACAGGCCGCATTAGTAGCAGCAGACATCAACGACGACAAAGAACTTGATTTCTGGATACCACGAATTGTAGAGTTGTTTGACCAGCACTGGGAGGAGCTCACTCCAAACACACAAGGGAACCTCATAGACGCATTCCCACGATTACAGTACTTTGCAGACGGGAAAATACTTGATGAATTTGAAAACGTCCTTGAGTCGGCAGCAACAGCTTCACATGAAAAAGAGGAGTATGGCGTTGAACGACGGTTTCTCAATGCCCTCTTAGATATTCGGCGGAAACGGGATCAAGATGTCACTGTACAGGAGCAACTGCTTATTGAATCGTACAATGCTGAGGCAGAGGCTACTGAGAACCGTGGACAGATGCACCGGGCAATAGTGTTTCAACGAGCACTGGATAACTGCACTGAGTTTGCTGACGAAGAGCAAGTAGTCGAGTGGAAACGAGAGCTGCGCTCAGCAAACCGGACGGCGATCGACGAAGAGATGGCGTCCATTGAACACAAGCCCAACAAGGAGGAAATCGAGGAACTAGAACAGTTCATTGATGAGATCGTTGACCAAGCCCGTCAAGCCTCGCAGAATGATTTTGGCGGTGCTGCATTGATGTTTCTGCTCTCACGGAACGATTTCGTGCCACGATTAGAGGAGTTACGCACAATGGACGAAAGAGTATCCATCATGGATTTAGTGGGCCGTCGTAACATGACGAAAGAGGGTGATGCAATCCCCGACCCCGAGGACCGAACGCGGCCCCACGGTTACCAAGCTTCTGTACAGCTACGAGACGCCATTGTAACTAGTATTCTCTTTCGAGTGTTCGATGAGAATATTATAACCGAAGGCGATCTGTATCTGTATCTCTGGGCGATCGATGAACTCACGGTTCATGACGTCGCCTACCTGACTGATTTCATTGTCGCTGTTTTCGATAATCGATATGCTGATGCGCTGCATATTGGTGTCCCACGCCTAGAAGGAGCTATAGCGTCGATACTGAAGGACCGTGGATTTGAAACAGCTAGCCTACAGGATGGATACACTACACCGGTCCCGTTACCTGGACTTCTAAACATGCTTGATGGGAAGGTTGATGAAAATCTCGTAGAGTATTTACGGTTCAGATATTCCGATATTTCGGGCCAGCGCGTCCGAAATCAGGTAGCTCACGGGCGCGCCGAATACAAATTGGCGGCTCCTCAAATGTGCCTAATACTCCTATACGATATCTTCCGCTCGATCAGTTGGATTGAACACAATCTATGAGCATGCTTCCTGTACCCAATAAAGACGTCTTCTGGGTAGCGAAGTCCAATCGAAGATGAAGAGATCGGTATGAACAACACCGAAGTCGATGCGGATTCCATCGAGGACCACTCCTCGACAATGCGGATCACGTTCGACTTCAAAGAGACACACTGCCAAGATACGCTCGATCAGATCGATCGCTGGAAAGCCAGCGAGGAGATCTCGACCGTCCTCAACTTTCAGAACCCGAGAAGCGCACAGTTACGATACCAATCCCTCAGACTCATCGGTATCGGACGGAAGAAACCAGACGAGTGATGCTCCGATCTTTTTGCGATTGACTCGTCCGGCCTCATCGAGCTTTCGCAGTCGTTGATCCGCGTTCTGCCGTGTGACACCAAGTTCATCTGCAACCTCGCTTGTCGCCGCTGGCTCGTGCGTGCGGACCGCAGCCACGAACTCATCGTCGCTGTTGGATGGAGAAAACTGCCCGCCCGGCGTTCGATTACTCATACCGATTGCTATGAGAGTACCCTACTTCAACCTATGGCTACCAAAGCAATCCGGTGGTTTTATACTGGTTGCTACCATAGCAATAGGTAGAGACAGACCCGCTCCTTGGGGCACTTCGACGTTAGAAGGAATGCCCGCCTGTTGGTGCAGGCGAGCTGGTCTGTTTCAGCAACACAGACCATGTGCACGAACACGATCGACGCACTTGAGTTCGACGCATCGACCAGCAAACGCGCTCAGTACGAAGCCTTCGACTTTGAGCTTGAAGCGCCCGGTCTCGTAACGGTTCGCAACGAAAGCCACGAGAACGCCGATATGCACAGCTATCGCGTGAACGTTGAGGACGGGCTTCCGGTCGCCTGTGAATGCCCATCTGATACCTATCATGATGGAGCCTGCAAGCACCGGGTCGCAGTGGCGATTCGTGAGCCTGTTCTTGAGGCTGCAAGCGACTACGAGAGTGGCGAGGAGCGGGAGGTCGCGACCGACGGCGGGACGACTGTCGAACGTTCAGCAGCCAGTGCACCCGATCCGGAACAGCGTTATAATGAACGACCAGCGAACTGCGACTGTCTACCGACGTTTGAGGGTCTTCCGTGCTGGCCCTGTTATCGTGACGGGTTCCGAACACCAAACCCACATGCGGAGGCTGATACTGAGGACTGAAGCGGATCCCAGTGATTGAATCGCTCGTTAGCAAACATGACTACCGGTTTTGATTGATGAAACAAGCGCGATTAACGGATGGCGACTGGACTACCTCGGCGACTGAGAGCCACTCATCGCCCGCTCAGAGTGATGAGAACGAAGCGAGTGGCGAGAGTTATCCAGAGACGAAGGCGGCGCTGTGCAAGCGAGCAGTGGCCCATGCTAGGAAGATTGCAGCCGAACACTTTCCAGAGTTGCCTGTTGAGGTAATCGACTGGGAGACCTCAACGCGGATGCAGCGCTCGGCTGGCATCGCGATCTACGAGCAACAGAGTGAGCAGATCACGATCCGTCTCTCGTGGGATGCCTACGAGGCGTATGGCTGGGAGCAGTTTTCCCGAGTCGTTCGTCACGAGTTGATCCACGCCTGGCAGTATCATGAGTACAGTGAGGCCAGTCATGGACCGACGTTTCGCCAGTGGGTTAAGCCGCTGGAGACAGATCGTCATTGCGAGCAGTACGCTGAGCCGAAGTACTGGGTTATCTGTGAGGAGTGTGAAAGTCGTGATCCGCGGTATCGCCGGTCGAAAGTCGTGAAGCAACCAGAGCAGTATTTGTGTGGGCGATGTGGTGGTGAGATTTCGATTGAAGAAGCATAGTATAGGTTTGTTTAGCCTTGTGCAACACCGTAATCCGCCGTAGCCGGTATGTTGCACAAGGTTCAACTGACCGAAGCTGTTGTTTCACCACCGCGCGGAGAATACACTCGTCTCGTTGAGTATAGAGCACGGAAAGACCTATTCAGCGGTCGGTTGTTTCGGCGGTCGTGCCACATCTTCAGTTCGAAACGACGATCGATCTCGACAGGGCTGCAAAACACGACTTTGCGGACACGGTAACCGAGCTGTATGCCGATCATATGGCGACCGGGACAGGCCACGTTGCAGTCACGATCCACACACTTGCGGATGGATTTTTCTCACTCGGACGGCTTGAGCCCGATGCTGATGCAGTAATGCTCAACGCCGACATCCGGGAGGGACGAGAGTTCGAACAGCAACGGGCATTCGTTCGTGCGGCCTTCGAGACTGCTCACGAGCAGTGGGCCATTCCAACGGCGAATATGTACGCAGTTGTAACCGAACATTCGGGAGAGCAGTTTCACGAGTACGACCGCGTCCTGTCCTCTTGGGACGCCGACGAAACGGAGACTGGCGCTGATTGAACGCTCTTGGGTTCGATCGCTTGAAGCGGATTGATGCGTGATTATACTTGAGTGAGATGAGTGATCCATTTATCGTCCAGTCGAGAGACAACCCACATCAGGACCAGCCCCTCGAGACTGCAGGTGCGCCACCGGAAGCGGCAGATGCAGTTGTCGTAGCGGCGCGATGGGCGGGATCGCGACCCGCCGCAGCGGTCCCCACTACCGAGTTTCCGGTGTAGAGAGGTGCTCGCCGTATTGCAGGCGAGCGACGATGAGCGCCGCGATCGCGAGGGCGACTAGGAGACCCGCGAGGTCGGCGTTGGTGAGCGTGTCGATCATGGAACGGGGGTGGTCAGCGGTCGTAGATTCGAAGCCGGTCGATCGGGTCCTTCTCGATGTTCTCGCCACTGGCGAACGCCGCGTTGTAGACCTCGAGAATCCGGTCGTAGATCTCGATCGAGCGATCTGCCGAGTCGACACCACACTTGACACCGCAGCCGATCTCAGGATAGCCCACTGCGGGCTCGACGCGCACTCGCGAGGAGCAGCGCGGACACCGTCGATCGGCAAAGGCGAACATCCACTCGCTGTCGATGTTCTTGCGGGCGAGGCGCTCGGGGGTGGCGTACCAGATCCACTCATCCCATGCATCCGACGTCGATTTGAGTCGGCGGATCGCGAGCGCTGCCTTTCCATCAATCTCGGTGGGGGCGCCGACCTGCTCGCGGCAGCGTCGGAAGTAGGCGATCAGTGCTGAGCACCCGGAAACGAGCTCACCGCTCGTGAGTGCGCCCTCGCAGGTCCATGAATTGTCGACGCTGTCGTCGATCGGGACGTGGAGTTTGATGCCTGGACCGACCTAGTGGGCCTTTTCGAAGAGAGCAGCGCCGCTGACTGGATCGAACGCGAAGTTGCCTTCATATGTTGTACGGAAAACGGACCGCCCACTGACGACCTCGAGGTCATCCCGCGCGCGTACGGTCCGCCGAGGGGGGCGATTCTGGGGAGGGGGGGGGGGAAGTGGAATCGTGTATCCGAATGACTGGAGGGCTAGACTCGACTCGGTGTTGGCCCACCGGGAACTTATTCAGACTGATACGTGTCCGAAAGAATATATTTCTAATAAGATTTGCTGAAATGAAGTAACCTTCGGGCGATCACGCTTTCCGGACGTACTCCGAGGTGATTGCCCCGTCCTTCCTGGAGTATCGATACAGGTACGAAGCATGCCCATTCCCGTCGTTGCAGGTACAGTCGCTCCCGCATTTGACGCGCTCTTTGGTGAGCATCCCCTTCCCCCCAGAATCCTCATTGACGTTAACGGGCTCGGCGTCGTCGGGATCGACCGGCCGGCGCTGATAGGCGAGCAGCTCGTCAATATACTCGCGGACGTTCGCAAGCGTCTCGCTATCCTGTTTGAGCAGGCCGTCGGCGAGGTAATTCGGGAGCGATCCGGGGGCAATAGGGGCGTCGGTCGAGTCGGTCATAACCTTATGTAACACATAGAGCCATTATTACATAACTGTTTGTGTAAGATTAGGCTCGAACAAGAGCGTACTACCCGGAGTCCGACGGTGAGGACGAACTCTCGCTGAACGTCGGTGAACTCTTTGTTCCATATCTCCCAGAGCCGCGACTGGCTCAGCGCACCGCTCAGGTCGTGGTCGTGCGCGACGGGGAACCCGAAGTCGCGGCAGACGTTAGGGAAGAATTTGAGGAATCGGTGGAGGTGCTTTTCGCGGCAGTCCCACGCAAGCCGGAGTATATGGGCCTTCACCTACGAATAAAAAGACTGACACTACTCGATAGCACGAAAAACTCCATATAAAAAGTATGTATCTTGGTTGAGGCTGAGCGTGAATTGTGAGATGGCGGGTGCGAACTTATCGGAGTTCACCGACCGCAAATGCTATACGGTATAGAAGTTATTGTCCTGATATGTATGGAACAGTTCGGGGTTCGCTTGAAGACTGGTATAATCCGAGTGTTCAGTCTGCGGTGATTCTGTTGATGGGGTCAAGTTTTAGTCTCTTTCTGCTCCTCAACAGTCCCGATTTTACGAACCCGTACTACGTTTTCGGAGTCGGAGTAATGGGCTTCACAATCGTCTTTGCGGCGGTTATGCTCATTTCTGTGCTACTGAAGCGCCGATAGACTACTACTCTGTATTGAACGGCCTGTCCGTGAGAAGTAGTTGCGAAATTAAGTTCGCTGAACGAGAAACCCAAGCGATTATTTTTGACGTGCCTGCCTTCAGGTAGTTTCGTAACGTGTTCCAAAAATAGGATTTATCAATCACTTCAGACTTCGTCAGGTTTGGTGGTCTCGTGTGCGCCAGATGGTCCTTGATCCTCCGGTGAGCGTGCCGGGGCAATCAAACACAACGTCTTCGATGGTTCGCCCCCGACAACCTCGAACTTGTGCTCAGTGTTAGCTGGAGTAACGATAGTATCGCCAGGTGAGGCATGGAACTCTTCCCCGTCGACCTCCCAACGCATCTCCCCAGTACGCATGAAAATGATATGGGTTTCAGTGTGCGAGTGAGGTTCACTGGCTTTGTCCGAATCGTGAGTCCGTGCGTCGATTTCACAGTCCTTGAGGATGATGTGTTCGTCGTCTCCTTCTGTCGCCATAAACGGGTGGTACGGTGTTGTGTTGGGGTCTGTCATTGTGTTCCTCCCATTTTGTGGACCGCCCGGTAACGTTCGTGCTGTATCGCGATATTCCTTGTGACGGACTGGGTTGATGAGGAGCAGCGAAACCACCCCTTCGAAACTACTCTAACGATGGACTGAGTCTTGCGTCGACTATCTACTGCGAGCTCGCCCTTCGAAGTAAAACACGCGTGGGTGTCTAGACTCAATGCCGGGTTTTGAAGCCCCTACGTCACACAGACGGGGTGGTTGGTTCGAACTATGCGTCTTCGTATTGTCCCGTTGTTAGGACATCACGCTCTCTGCGGGGGGTTACTCGAGGTTCCGATCACAACGATGGTGATAGCGGGCGGCTGCCTCAAGCTCGATAACGACGAGCTCCTTCTCGCGACGTTTTGTCTGTTCGACCTCGTCTTTTCCAAGCTTCTCGAGGAAGGCCATGACTCAGGCCACAGTCTGTGTGTGAGGGTTCGTCCCTTCGACGGCGGTATGACCTTCGCAATCGTCCGACTGTTCAACACGAGCCCAGCAGGTGCCTTCTCGGCGTAATCGCGAACGTCGCGTACAATGCTCGTCTCAGTCAATGCCAACTTCGTCTCGTGGAAGGTCGTTTGGTTGGCTTCCTGCTTCGTCGCACCGAACCTACTCACCTCAAAGAGAGAGCCAACACCAACGAAGATTGCCCCGCATCCGCCGAGGAACGCCACCAGAAGCCATCCACTCAGTCCCTCGTGTAGGAGCTGCACACCTGTGGTTCCGGCGATTCAGAGACCGCTCACCAGCGGAGCGACTCCGGTCACATTCCTACTTGACATGAATAGCTCGTCGGAACCCACGGTGAAAAGTCTCTAGGAACACTCTTCTTCTCCATATCGTCCACTAACACATACGCACATCAACCTAACAGCTGCTTCATTTTCCTTAATTGGGAACTGAAGTTAGTACCAACCGCTACATACAGGCAAAGATGATCACATCAGCTACTCGTTATCTGTCACTGAACCATCCTGCATGTTCTGGGTTGCCAAGCACATCTGACCACCAGTAGGAAAGCAAGATCACAACCGCCATCAGAAGCCCTGATAGAACTCCAAATATGACGGTATCGCCGAAGAGATAAGAGACAACCCCGATTGCTGCTGGCATCGTCAATAAAAGAGCAACTGACTGTCGGAGCGCAAGTGACGTATCCATCTCAGCCACAATATGATTATATCATCGGTGTTACATGTATGCTCTTCGACAATGGATAAGTACGAACTACCTACCAGTTGCTTCACTTGCCTGCCTAAGAAATCGAGAGAGGCTGATAGATACAGGCGAAGTAGATAACGGAGCAGCAATCAATCATACGATACCTGTCAAGAACAGTGCGCTGAATACAGAGGGAGAGTTCAGCACGGCGAGTCTATTTACTTTACACTAGTAAAGCGTCCATTAGAAAGGCTGTGCGAACCAAACGCCGACCCCTGGCACAGTTTTTTATTCATCCGATAGCAGACTCCAAGTATGAACGACCAACTCAAGTGGGGAATTGGAACCCTCATTCTTGGCGGAGTCGGGTTTGTTCTTCTCGGAATTACTGGTGCATTTCAGAACCCATTTGGGCCAAATATACAAAATAGACCAGTCAACTTGATTGCGATTGGGGGCAGTCTCCTTCTCGTTGTCTCTGGAGTCGCAACAGTCGTACAATCTCGCCGCCCTGATTAGTGCACAACCTGAATCAAACGGTTCAGTTCTTTATCAATTGCTGAAGTCAGTCTGACCGACTCGCGCTCTGTATTCAGCACGGATCTATCAACACCTCTCTCATTTGATGGAACAGTCACGTTAGATTCGCACGTTCTACGTATCAGTGGCGTCACCGAAGTTTGACGTGAAATCAAGTCAGTCAGATCATTCTATGCTATCTTTCCTTGTGCAACAATCGCCTTTGTGAGGAAGAGAAATGTTGCACAAGGAAAGACGGACGGAGAAATATTAGATATAGAGACATATTTGGTATGCCCACGTTCTTAGACAGGCCAGGTATGCCTACGTCTTGATGGGGTCGGATGATCCCCAAATACTAGAAATAGGACCATTATAGTGTATCCATGCATATAATAGTCAAAACCGCATGACGAGAGTTAATCGACCACTATTCTATAGTACTATACCAACTTGCAACCAGTCTCTCACTCCACACAATTGACAAGATTCTTTGAGCGTTATATATAGGGATTTCACTCTCCACTATGATATAGATTGAAAAGCCAATAGGCGATTACACTTACAACTATGACTCCGAAGATGCCAGCCAGCCAGTTTCCATCAACAACAAACTCACGTATACCTCCTGTAGCGCCTCTAAAGGCAAATAGGACGAGTAAAACAAGTGCTAAGCGGCGAAAAGAAAAGCCGAGTTTCTTTCCGGAGCCCGGCTGATCTGTTTTCATGTTATACAATATTTATCTCTATCTGAATAGTTCTTTTCCTGTTCAGTTTGCACACCTACCGAACGACTGTTCCAGCGGGGACGTTGTCGAGACAATAGGATTTCAACAGAGTCCATGAAAAAGGTGTCAGTCGACCCGCTCTGCAGGACGTGTCGAGTTACTGTCTTTGAGACCCGGGCTGACTAGATCGGGTATCTCATTGGTGAAGCCTGTGAAGTACTTCTCACGGGTTCAGCCTCAACGGCAAACTAGGCTGCTCTGTTTCGATTGTGATACCCTGATCACTACATCCTTACGAACGAAAACTATCGACACCAATCCATCCAGGGTATGTTAGCCAAAATCACGTAAAACACGGATCCACTTGGACCAACCATGGAGAGAAACGAATACGCAATCCTCGTGGTCATCGCCCTTGCGACGATTGTACTCGGTACCCTCACGACATCAAGGCCCTTGTGGCCGTTCTTCGTCGAAAGTACGCGCCAGTTCGTGACGACAACCGCGGCAATGGCGTGGATCACATGGTGGGCGCTCGTCGTCGGGTTCGCTATCGCTGGCGGCGTCGAGGCCTGGACGTCCGATGAAAAAGTCTCGGACCTGCTTGATGGCCACGGGCTCCGTGAGATCGGCTACGGGTCGCTGTTCGGGTTCGTCTCCTCATCGTGCTCCTATAGTGCTATCGCTACAGCGAAAAACCTCTTCAAGAAGGGGGGATCAGCGGCCGCGACCATTGGCGCGTTCATGTTCGCGTCGACGAATCTCGTTATCGAGATCGGCATCGTGATCTATCTCCTGCTGGGTTGGCAGTTCCTAGTGGCGGACCTCCTTGGTGGGTTCATGCTGATCGGACTGATGGCGTTCGGCTTTGTCTATCTCACGCCCAACGAGATCATCGAACAGGCTCGAGAGAACATCCAAGACGAGAACGGCTCGACAGTTCAAGACCCAGTCTGTGGGATGGAAATCGATCCAGAGGAGGCTGACTACTCGATTGAACACGACGGCCAGACCTACTACTTCTGCTCACAATCCTGTAAGGACAGTTTCGATCCTGAGGAAGCCAGCACGACCATCCGGGAGCAGGCAACCTCCCTCTCTGGCTGGAAAGCGCTCGCGGACAAGCAATGGTCCGAGTGGGGGATGCTTTGGGACGAAATCGCCATTGGCTTCATCTTTGCCGGCTTGATCGCCGGCTTCATCCCCGAGAGCGTCTGGACCTCGGTATTCTCAGGACCGACGTTCGGCCTGCCAGTGTACGTCTTCTGGACAGCGATCCTCGGTGCAGTCATCGGCGTCGCGACGTTTGTCTGCTCGGTTGGGAATGTCCCATTTGGCGCGGTCCTCTACGCGAACGGCCTGCCGTTCGGATCCGTGCTCTCGTACATTTATGCGGACCTCATTGTCCCGCCAATCATGGACGCCTATCGCGAGTACTACGGAACGAAGTTCGCGGCCATCCTTTCGGGGATGATCTTTTTCTCGGCTGTGCTCACGGGGTTTGTTATCCACTTCATTTTCCTCGGAGCAGGCGTCATCCCGGATCCCTCTAGTGTTCGGATCGCCGAGGTCGGCATCGAGATGAACTACAAGTTGGTCCTGAATGTACTCGCGACGATCTTCTTCCTCTTTCTCTACTGGCTCCACCGTTCGGAATCAGTCGGCGAGGAAGGCAGCCACGGTGAACACACCCATACTGCGGACTGACTGCCAGTCTCATCTCTGATCGTCTTCTATATCGGCTACTGTATCCTACGAGCGATTAACTAGTGACTGTTTCTCCGGAGCGGATACCAGCGGGAGTCCACGTGAAGACGGCTTGGGAGAATCTAGTATTACAATTATAATATATATCATTATCAGAGTATAGTAGAGAAGTTGCGAATAGATGATCGAAGCAGATCGCATGAACGAGTTAACGAGTTTCCAGCGAGACAGCCTGTGGATAATCGCCGGCCTGAGCGACCCGAATGGAGTGACAATCAGAGACGAACTCGAAGCGTATTATGACACAGCGATTCAGGCTGGGCGACTCTATCCGAATCTCGATACGCTTGTGAACAAAGGGCTAGCCCACAAGGACGAAGTAGACGGACGAACGAACGCATATACTCTGACCGATCACGGTCATCAAGTACTTGACGCCCGTTGTGAGTGGATCGGGACGTATCTCAACGGGATTGCAGACGAATGAACTGACACCGGTTGATTACCTCACGATGAGTGCCTCGGTGGTGTCATCACCGTTCAAGAGATAGTGGCGAGTGAGCACAATCTCCTTGTCGAGCTGATCGCGACGAATTCACAGGATCTGACCGAGATCACGAATGAACTCGAGGATCTGAACCTCGCTATTCACACCTCCCAGATCGTCACGAGTACGTTCAATCAGCCGTTCAATTATTTCGAGCACAGCCGGTCTCGAGCTGCCGTCTCCGACGCCTCCGAAGATGCTACGATTGAGCACGCTCCACCTGCTAATCAGGAGTGAATTTCCTTACAGCCACTGTGATTTTCGCACTAATAGTAGTAATAAGCAGAACACTAATGAAGACTAAGCACGATGCTCTTGTGCGGGAAGGGTTAGCGAGAAACCCGAAGGAAGGGTGCCTCTGACACGCCTCGCTTCCCCTCTCGCTCTGGAGAAGGGGGACGAAGCAATAGCTACTACGGGAGAGTATTACTTAAATGTCACTGGAACGGCTTCAAATTGCACTTTTCCCAGAAGAGACGTGGGAGCGTCAGTAGCGGGATCGACACGAATGTTCGACCTGGAGTACTGCTGACTCTGAAGGCGTTGATAGCGACTGAATGGTAGACAACCTTGTGCAACTCTGGCCGTGTCAAGAGGATTCGTTGCACAAGGCTGTATCTGATCACACCGTGGTGTGATATGCTCGCGAAGCCAGAATCAGAGAACCCGTTTCTACTCCCTCTACTACTACTTATTCAGGAGGAGGCTGCTCGGAGTTGCAACTAGGAACGGAGGGCGTACCCGGGATGGTTGTCGAAAGCTATGCGTCGTCTTCTTGGCTCGTTGTTAGGACATCACGTTTCCTGCAGGGGGTTGCTCGAGATCCCGATCACAACGATCGTGATAGCGGTCGGCCGCATTCTCGTCGACCACAACGAGCTTCTTGCCACGCCGTTTCGTCTGCTCGACGTCGTCTTTGCCCAGTTTCTCGAGGAAGTTCATGACACGGGCCACAGTTTGGGTGTGGGGCTTCGAGCCTTCAGCGGCGGTGATGACCTTCTTGATCGTCTGGCTATCGAGCACGAGTCCAGCCTTTCAGACGAACCCCTTGTGGGGTTGAAGCACGGTGTGTGTTGCACGAGCGTTAACCGACCGCCGGGCTTTCAGACGAACCCCTTGTGGGGTTGAAGCTTTTCCGCCGGGCGTTCATGGGCCACGACGCAACTCTTTCAGACGAACCCCTTGTGGGGTTGAAGCCCCGTGCTCATGGGGGTTCGACACCGACGACCTAGCTTTCAGACGAACCCCTTGTGGGGTTGAAGCACGGACGGAGAGAGCACCAACACCGACGCGCCGACTTTCAGACGAACCCTAGTTGGGTTGAAGCAGGCTCTCCAATTTCCGGGCCGGAAACGTACTCATGCTTTCAGACGAACCCTTTGTGGGGTTGAAGCGATGTCACAGACGGGGGAGAGATACTACGGATCCGATCACGATACGTCGAGCCACGAATCGTATTGACTACAGTATCGACGCCGGCATCACTAATAGCATAGCGACTATAGACCGTGAGCCTCCACAGAGATATCATCAGTACCGGCGTGGCTGCATCGCGGTAATAGGGGCGAGTACGAGTTCATGAGCCATGTACTGATGGGCGAGGAATTCGGCAATTTCCCGCGATGTTGGTCCAGCAGTTAGACTAAGGTCAACCTCTTTGCCATCGATAAGTGCCGGTTTTGCTCTGGTCGTCCATGCATTCTCATACTGCTGAGTGCAGACGACAAGCTGACGAGTCGTATCGTTGCACCACACTGTCTGAGTAGGGGTGCGCTCAACGCGCTGCCACTCGCCTAATTCTTCGTCCTTGGATTCGTCGCGGTGCGGAAGAATCCATCCGAGTACACGACTCATCACATCCTGGCCAGGAATTGGTATAGAGTTGAGTAAGGCCATAGTGGCCATTAGCACGGATTTGAACCCCTTGATAGTATCGGGGCCATTCTACTGAACAGAATTAATCAGAATTGGACGACTATTTGGAGCCGTGAGATCCTCCCCGCGGTAAACGATGGGTCCTCTCGCTATTGGGAGATAGTTGCGCAGCACAAATAGACTCCGTGTACTCTGTACAGAGAGTTTACCTTGTGCAACATTCGGCTTCCTCATCGTAGAAGGCCATCAATGAGGTTTTGGACATTCGTGGTGGGCAGGCGTGTGGGTTTCGTTTAGTAGTATTCGTGCCGCCAGTTGTGTACGCGCTCGCCTGTCGAATATTCGTCTCAAGGACGCGAATATCATACGATCAAGGGCCTTGTGCAACGAGTATTACTTGGACACTATAGCTGTTGCACAAGGTTGCAGAGCATCCTCTTAGAGACAGTCGACACGGTCAATATTCCACGGGAAAGGAAACTATTCCGTAGAGCAAGAACTATATCTCTCACTGTATAAGACTAAGTATGTCCAATACAGAAGCGCCAGATTCTCCACCGTCGTTCGAAGATCCATTTCGCGGTGATGACGTCGAACAACGTATCTACGGGACGATCCTGCAGACACGGAAGCCGACGACAGCAAGTGATATCGCCACACGAGTCGAGTGCGATCCAAAAACTGCCCGGAAATACTTGGGCTGGTTTGCCGATCTCGGAATCGTCACGCAGTATGACGGTCATCCGACCACATACGAGCGCAACAATGCATACTTTGAGTGGCGACGTATCAACCAGCTTGCTGCCGAACACTCCGTCGAATCACTCCAAGAGCACGTCCACCAACTAACGACGCGAATCGCTACATACGAAGAGACATACGACGCCACGACGCCGGCAACCGTCGACGCTCTCAGAGTCGCGGAGGAGAACGACGACAGGACGATCGACGATGTCTACAGCGACCTCAGTGACTGGGCGACCGCTCACGAGGAGCGAAAGCGCTACGAACGTGCTCGCCAGCAACGAGCTAGTACCGAGACCGAGCAGGCATCTGGGTAGCCATATCCATGGTTCCGCCGACAAGTGATGGAGGGAGCCCCGCCCCCATCGATCGCCCGATTCTCGAATTTCTACAGATACGTCTCCAAGCTACAAGTCAAGTTGCCCGAACAACGATTACGAGCACAAGCGGCCATCTTGAACTCCGAGTCGTATTCACACCAACCTACTATCCCGTCACCGTCGACGAAGCACAGCTGACAGTTCGTTGGTATACAAACGGCGACTTCAAACTCCACTATCGAGAGGTGCATTCAGAGCACACCTGGGAGTGCCGATGGGACCGACATCCGAACCCTCACAATACGCGGGACCATTTTCATCCCCCTCCCACTGCCGCAACACCCGGCAACGATGAATCCTGGCCGGCCGATCATCGCGACGTACTGGCGCTCGTCCTTGAGGAGATTGAAGACCGAATCGCGGTCTTGTGGGACACGTGAGGGATTATGAACGGATAACAAAAGGCCGGCAAGCCCCGACATTCGATGTTGAGTGGCAGTTTGTCGAAAATGAATCGTATTACCGCATCCACTACGCCGACTCGAACACCGGATTCAATTGTGGCTGGCATCGCGACGACGACCATCCTGAACTAGGACCAATTCATTTCCAATATCACGACCCACTGAGAGATGGACAACACTACGAATGTACCCGGTTCAAAAAGACGGTCCCAACCGAGATCCTCTGGGCCGCTCTTGACGAACTCTTTGAACGCCGGATTCCGACTCTTACAGAGGAACGCTAACGACAGCACGTGCCGTTCTCTTAGAGTTGCTGTTCAAAGAATTCGGTCGGCTTGTCCGCAGCTTGATCGACGCACTCGTACCGCTTCGACCGTGTTCTGTGTCCTCACTGTAGTGGAGCGTGGCTGTCTCGGTGCCAGCGATCATCAGCAGGAGTCGTGGAGCGATCTTGTCGACGTCGACATAGGAGGCGAACTGCTCGAATAGGCCGGCGCTGTAGACCACTCAACCCAGCGATGACAGAGATTTCCCAGTCCCCAATATAGTAAACCATACTAATCGAACTACACTCATGTCTGGAGATCCCGACGCGTTGGGCACGCAGCTCTATCGAGCCTACCGAGATGCCGAGCCAATCAACTTGACAGCACTTCCATCAAAACTAACGATTGAGGAGGGATACGCGGCCCAAGACGCGTTTCTAGACCACCGAATCTCTGCCGAGGGGGAACCGGTTGGATACAAGATCGGCTTCACGAGCGAGGCTGTTCGGACTGGTCTCGGCGTCGATGCTCCGGCATTCGGGCGTCTCCTTGCCGATACCGTGCGAGACGATCGGCGCTTCGAGACAGAACTACGAATCGAACCGAGAATCGAGCCGGAGATTGCCTTTCTGATAGGAGATGATCTATCGCCGCCGGTGAGTCGCCTCGACGTTCTCAGTGCGACTGAGCTACTCGTGCCAGCTATTGAGATCGTCGACAGCCGAATCCACAACTGGGACCTTACAGGACCAACGGCAATTGCCGACAATGCGCTCGCAGCCCGACTCCTGATTGGCGATCGAATAGCGGCCAGTGATGTCGATCTCGTCCGTGAAGGGGTAGACGTGCTGATCGACGGTGTTCGTCGGGCAACGGGGACCGGCGCAGCAGTGCTCGGCCATCCAGCTGATGCCGTCGCCTGGCTCGCAGAGACGCTCTCCGAACATAATGAGACGCTCAAAGCAGGAGATATCGTCACAACGGGTTCGATTACCGAACCGATCCCTATCGAAGCTGGTCAAACAGCTGTTGTCCGCTTCTCGTCGCTCGGCTCCGTCGTCGCACACGCCGAATAACCCATGATATAGAAATCGAGACGCAGGACTGAACCAGCCGTTGTAACTCCGCATACTCTCCGGTGAGTTGCGTGTCTCGCCTTTCACGAGCCGATGAACTACGTAGTCGGTGATCGATACATGGTTGCAGCCCTCTTCGATGAAGACCGAGCACTACGGTTCTCTAACTACCCGCGAATCTCACTGAACGCCGTAAACGGAACTCAGGCGAGTTCGATCTTTCAACTGTCGAGCCGGCGTCCTACCAGTAGTATCGAGAGACGTACGATGTCGGCCTGTAATAAGGAGCGTATCCGTTGAGTAGAACCAACAAAGGGGAGTCGATCCGCAAAGAGAGTCTACCTTGTTCAACGGTCCATGCTCAGGAAGCAATTTGTTGCACAAGGTAATCTCAGGTGAAAGGTTACATTTGCTAGTGCAGCAACGAAGCTACGAAGAAACACTACATACAATAAGTTTAAGTTGTATTGTGATTCGTCTGTCGTATGGCGATAGATTTGGTCATATCGGGTGGAACATTAGCAACTCCGAGACGATTGATAGATTGTGATATCGCGGTCAACGACAGCAAAATCGCTGCGATTGGTGACAAGCAAACATTTCCTGAAGCCAAGGAAAGGGTAGATGCGTCAGGATTGCTTGTAATGCCCGGTGTCGTTGATCCACACGTCCATATCGATGGATACCTTTCACGCGAAACATACGAAGCTGGGACAAGCGCGGCCGCACTAGGTGGCATTACATCCTGCATTAATTTCGCGTGGGAAGCATGGGTCGGCGATCTCAGTATTTGGGAGGAAGAAGGCACCCTATTAGAGGCAGTCCAGCGACAAAAAAAGAAAGGCAAAGAGTCGGTAATCGACTTTGGGCTCCATGGAGCAATTACCCGCGAGGATCCTGCAGTCTTCGACGAATTAGAGGACGTGATCGATGAAGGCGTCACCTCGGTAAAGATGTTCACAGCCTATGAGATCGGTCTCTCGAATGGGTTTATTAATCGCGTTTTCGAGCATGTAGCTGACCATGATATTGTCGGCGTTCTCCATACGGAAGATGCCTCAGTTCGTGAGCAGCTGACTCAAGAGTTACAGGCTGAAGGGAAACACCAGCCCCAGTACTATCCACAGGCACGACCGGATTATGCCGAAGCGATGGCTGCTGAGAGTGCGGTGCGAATGGCACAAGAAGCCGGCGCGAAATACTATGGTATCCACACGACCAGCCAGAAAGCTGCCGACATACTTGCCTCCTACCAGACTGACGGCAGCGAAGTCCGTGGTGAAACCTGTACCCAGTATACCACACTGGACGAATCAGCATACGAAGAGCAAGGAACGCTTCCAATTATGGCTCCACCACTGCGGACACCGGCCGATCGAGACGCCCTCTTCGAGCATCTCGCTACTGGTGCGTTAAGTGTAGTTTCGACCGACCACAACGCGTTCAAGCGTTCAGAGAAGACCGTTGAGAACTGGTGGGATAGCTCCTTCGGGGCGAACGGATTACAGACGAGTTTACCAGTGTTCCATGACGAAGCAGTGAACAAACGCGGGTACTCATATCCATTCTTGGTGCAGGTAATGTGTACGAACCCAGCTCAAACATTCGGCCTTTCTGAGAAAGGAACACTCGAACCAGGTACAGACGCTGATATCGTCCTATTTGATCCGAACGAATCGTACACGATTTCTGCAGCCGATAACGCCTCCATTGCCGATTACTCAATTTATGAAGGCAAGGAAGTCACTGGCAGGGTGAAGAAAACCTATCTTAGGGGAGAACTGATCGCTGACGAAGGCACAGTCGTTGGCGAGCCTGGCTATGGCGAATTCATCGACCGAGACCGACCGGACTGGCAGGCCAACTAACCACGTATCTCGGTGAGATGGTTAGTTCATCTATCTTCATTAACTCAACCCAGTGCTACTAGTGAATCAGTTCGATAAGCTGGGCGTGCAAATTCTTTGTGGATTTGGTCTACGGAAGCACCGAAAATCGGCTCACAATCGTATAGAGTTCTCAATTCCGGTGCATTCAATTACTCTTCAGTGGTTCTGTACCGTCCTCTAATACAGATTCGGTAACGTAGCTGTTGAGTTCTGCTTTTGAGAGGATAGCATAGGTGACGAAAGCAGTTGGTAGGCCAATAACCCATGAGAGATCCAAAACCGGGAGGCTCACTGCCACACCAGCAAGCAGGCTAACGATACCAGTTACGGAAAATCCCCGAACGAACCAGAACTTCGAGGAGGCGGTTCTATCGTACAACGACTCGATATCGGTGTCACGATTTCTGGTAATCCAGTAATCAGCGAGGAGAATACCAACGATCGGACCGAGGAAGGCCGAGTAGAACTGGATAAAGGTAGAGAAGAGAGCACTACTGAAAAGCAACCATGGGAATGAAATAAAGGACAATACAGTGGTGATTACGAGTCCTTGCTTCCACGTTACACCGAGCGAATCCTGGAATACGTGTGTGGGCGGGAGGAGGTTATTTACGAGATTTGTCGATATTTGAGCTAAGATCGCGAATAGCAGCATTGCAGCCCCCAGAGCAGCATTGAGAGCAACCGCCATTATCGCTTCAACAGGATTCGTAATCCCTGTTGTGACGCTGAACAAGAGCCCAACAAGCAGCATAAACAGGTACGCAGGAACGAGACCAAGTATGTTGCCGACTGCGAGATTCACTGTGCCCCGGCTCGTATCCAAATGTCGAGTGATATCGGAGATATTCAGAGCAGCAGTGATAAGCTGACCGCCAACTGCTGCAATGAATCCAACAAATGGCAACCCCCACGAGCCTTCGTAGGCAACTGGTTCTGTCGGAATCGATTGTGTGGTTAGGACGACGTAGGCGGTGTAGGCTAGCAAAACAACGATAACGAGCGCAGATAAGGTGTCGAACCAAGCAATCGAATCAATGCCAGACCACGCAAGTGCGACGTTCAGCAGTGCAAACAGGACGAAATAAACGCGCACATCACCGAAATTCCAGAGAGTCGTAGTGATTGTATTGATGGCTAACGCTCCGATCCAGTTACCAATGCCAAGATAGACAATGGCAGGTACTGCTCTGAGATAATTCGGAATTATCGAACCTCGGACTCCGAATGCAGAGCGTGTTTGAACAGCAAATGGAATCCCCTCTTCGAATCCAGGGAAGCCGTTTAGACAGAACAGAATTCCTAGTATGACCGATCCAATCAATGACGCAACAATCACCTGTAAGAGGTTGAGTTGTCCCTGTGGATATATAGCAAAGAATGCAACGGCCATTGATTGGACAACAATGACAGCCGCCCACCAAAGTGGAATATATTGGAAGAGATTCATCGTCCGGTTATCGGGTGAAACCGGAGTCAGATCCTCTGCTGCCGATTCTTGACTCATGGTATCCCTACGATTGACGTTAGTATCATATCTTCATCCGAGTGGGAATACAGATAGTTTTAAAATTCTTTGTTTGAGGAGTCTATAGGATGATGAAGATCTGCTAATTGTGGTATATTTCTTACAAACAATCGGTAGAAATCGGCTAGAAACTCAGACGTTAGGTTCTGCTTAGATAGTATCTCACTAATTCTCTGACTGTCATAACTACGTCGTACTCACTTTTATCCCTAACTTCATAGTCGTCTTTTTTCTCGAATATCTATGCTATCACAAGACTTTCTACTATATTCTTCCTCATCACACGTGTATATCCGATAGAAGTGAATGTATAGTCTTTTTTCTAAATCGGAAGGTGATTATCATATTCACACCCATGAATATTACCCACTAGAAGATTGCAGCTCTCTATAGTGGCAGCTGAGTACTGCAACCTTTTGACTACCCGCGACTCCTCACTGAGCTCCATGACCGGAATCCGGGTGCATTTGATCTCCAGACTGTCGAGAAAGCCTACTACCAGCAGTATCGGGATACAAATGATGTCGGCCGCTGGTGAGGAGTGTATCCATTGACTAGAACCAGTAAAAGATAGTCACTGCTCAAAGAGAGTCTGACTTGTGCAATATCTCGCATCTAAAGGACGTTTTGTTGCACAAGGAAGAGCCGGCGCAAGCCGCGCGTCTGACCATCATCGTTACCGATGAACAGGCCGCCCTTCTTGAGGGAAAAAGAGGGAGACGATAGTGAGTATGAATCAAAGAGTGAAGCGGTGAGGATATAGAACCAGACAAACACGAAGTGGGAATCCGATCGTCGTGCTCCGAAATCGTAGATTGCTGATTCTCGCATGGAGCCACGTGGCGTCAACAATGGCCGTGTTCTTCGAGCGATCGAACGGTCAGCAGTAGACAAAACTCGAGACAGAGTCCGTCCACGCATTCAAGGTGACTGGCCTTGAGCGACTCTGCAAGACTAATGAGTGGAAGAGAGGGCGAACTAATGGGGAACTCGGTCATGACCGTCATGAGAAAGGAGTACACGCCGTGTACAGTTAACGTTCTAAATTCTTAAGGGAGATAACAACCGTAATAACCGGAATAGGGACGGTTCTGTGGTTATTTCTCGGCAGTCTGTCAGTTCATCTCGGATTCAGTCAGAAGTGGAAGTTCCACTACCCGTTTTCACTACAAACATCCCTTGAGAAGACTCATCAATAGGTTTACCACGGCATGGAAGCTATGTGTTGTATGACCCAGTTCGGTCATAATGTGGACTCTGAACCAGTAGCAGACTTGAAAGCTGGGATAGATCCTCAGTCCCCACCAGAGCAGGAGTCTGTGAAAAAAAACACCAAAGAGCGAATGCTTCCCGCAGACGCATTCGCACTCCTAGGGAATGATACTCGTATCGATATTTTGCAGGCATTGCTGGACGCAAACGCCGATAAAACCCCTGTTGGATTTACAGAATTATTTGAGCGAGTCGACATAGCAGATAGTGCTAATTTCAACTATCATCTGCAAAAGCTTACAGACCATTTTATTAAACGAACTGAGGACGGCTACGAGTTCCGTCACCCCGGTCGAAAAGTCGTTAGCTCAATATTTGCGGGAACGCTTACGGACCGTGCCGAGCTTGGGTTCTTCTCAGTTAATGGCTCTTGCCATACATGTGAGGGAAACCTACATGGTTGGTATGTCGATGAAGTTCTCACGGTCGCTTGCGTTGATTGCTCAACAGTTCTCGTAAGCTATCCATTTCCTCCAGGGGGACTTGAGGAGCGAACATCTGAGGAGCTACTTCAAGCGTTCCACCACTATGTCCGTCATCATTACTGTATGGCCGCTGATGGCGTTTGTCCTGAATGCACAGGAACTGTAGAAACAGAACTTGTCAACGAATCAGATGAGAACAGTAACTTTGACCTAATAGTCGAACACTCATGTCAAAGGTGTGGATATAGCCTTCAATCAAGTGTGGGTGTCAATCTTCTTGATAATGCTGAAGTACTCCTATTTCATTCTCAACGTGGGATCGATCTGAGCACAGAACCATTCTGGCATTTTGAGTGGTGCGTGAGTAATACCCGAACGACGATTCTGTCCGACGATCCGCTACAAATACGTGTTGACATTCCGTGCGCGGGAGACGAACTACGGGTTGTGCTCGATGAAACTCTTTCAGTAACTGAAACAGCAATACAAGAACAACTGTCGTCTTGAAACAAAGAGTTCTTTATTTGGAATTGACTGTCTCCCTACATTGTGGAGATCCAATATGTATTTCTACTATAATTACTTTTACTCGTGGATGGGCGTTAACTAACACGATACAACTTAAAAGGGGTCCAGATCACCGAGCCGGTGAGACAGCCTACTCACCACAGCGAGGACATTGGTCTGAGTGCGGATTAGTGCCGTTCTTGTTTTCGTAATCACGATTGTAACAGGGGATTGAACTCTTTGATCTATATGTTTGTAGTTTCACTTTCCTCACTGGTCATATTACTGTGAGGAACGTTATCAGATGCATTATTGACAACGCCTTCCTTCCAAGTACCTCGTAAGAAGTAGAGGCTTGTAGCGAGTAACATAAGCACGTTCGCTGCTGCTTCCCCATACCAGACACCTGTCGCCCCGAGCGCGAGTGGTTCTACGAAGATATATGACAACGAACCACGGAGTACAATGAACCCAAGGATAGCGAACATCATTGCGATTCGAGTACTACCACTCCCTCGAAATCCACCTTGAATAACGTAGAATGCGCCTAGAAACGCGTAGGTGACGCCGACTATCTGGAGGTATTCAGCGCCGAATTCGATTACAGTTGCAGAGCTTGCTCCAGTAATGAACACACCGACGATCGAGTCTGCAGAAACGAAGATGATCGCGCTCAAGACGATCAGACAGACGATAATTATACCTACAGCAGCAAACACGCCTCGTTCTGCCCGGTCTGCTTGATTCGCACCCAAATTCTGCCCGACAGCAGCCTCAACTCCTCGCTGTAACCCAATTGCAGGGAGCACGACCAGCGATGTGATCCGGGTTCCGATCCCGTATGCAGCGACGGCTTCTGCCCCAGCGATAGCAATTAATGCAGTCAGAATCGTCGTACTAAGGGCGATAGTACTCTGTTCAATGCTCGCGGGTGTTCCAATCTTGATTATCTTCCGAACAGTCTTAGAGCGGAGTTTGAAATCAGCGAGTGAGAGAGAGATTCCTACGCGTCCAGATAACAAGAGCCAAACACCGAGAACAGCTCCAATCCCCCGTGAACTGATTGTCGCCAGCGCAGCCCCCTGAACTCCCCAGCCAGCGAAACCAGTCGCTGCATACAGCGATGCTTCCAGCGATTCCAGGCCGAGTACGGTGAAGAGCATGTTATTTTGGAAACCGAGAATGAAGAATGGGTCGGCGAGTACGTTGAGGATGACACCGAACAACATGAGATACAGGGGCGTCTGCGAATCTCCCCACCCCTGCAGCAACGACTGAAATATGAAGAACACGAAGACGAACGGAATACCGAGGAACATCGTCCGAGTGTACTCTAGTGACAGGACGAACTCTTCCGTTCTTGGAAGAGCGCCGACTAACTGAAGCATATTTGGGGCGAAGAGGTACCCACCGGCCGACAGAATCACGGATAGCAAGACGATAAACGAGATCGTCTGACCTGCAACGTGACCGACCCTATCTTCGTTCCCGGCTCCTTTGTACTGTGCAACCAGTACGGTCCCCGCAACGGTGAAGCCAGCGGCGAGGCTGATGATGAGAAAGACGATCGCCCACGAGAACGAAATCGCAGATACCGCCGCCTGGCCGAGCCGCCCGACCCAAAAGGTGTCTGCGAGATTGTAGCCAACTTGCAGGAGATTCGTAAGGACGATCGGGACCGAGAGGATGATGAGCGGTTTGACCAATGCACCGTCGACAAGGTTGACTGATCGATCACCGCCTGGTCCTCGACTCATCGTTTCCCCCCGGAACGTCGTCTCAATTCGAGTAACTGCTGAATACTAACTGTCATGTATACCAGAGATTTATGATCAGAATCCGATCTCTTTGAGTGTGTTCGAATTACTTGTCAGTGCAGACGCGTTGGCGATGATTCGTGATCGGATCGATTCGAATGTCTCGCTAGCGGAGTCAGTGACAAGAACTGTGAACCCGTGTTCCTCGAGGGTTTTCACAGTCTCATTACTTGCAGTACTAGATGGAATTTCGTCCAGCGACTTGCTATATGATGTAGCGTCTTTGTGGTCAGTGTTCGAATTGGGCATTCGTAGTGTGCTTTCCATATGGAAAATCTACTTAAATAGATGTCGAGACGACATCGCACTAACCAGGGATAAATACTATACGTGCTTTTATCACGATTTAATATTATTTTTCCTAAAGTACGCCCGATTCGGTAGAATCTCACAGCAATATACTTCTTCAATCACCCTGCCCCCAAAATCGTCTTTTGCGACGAACTGGATAGAACTCAAGTGGTGACGTATGTGCGAATTCCAAGCGCTGGAACCTGAAGATCGTCCACAACCTGTTCGTCCTTGTCGTCTCGCTCGTTCAGCCAATCATCCCTCTACTGTTGTTCGCGGACGTATTCGAATGAATTATTGGCGGGACAATTAACCGCGGTGGCGGCGTCGGCATCAACTACAACATATTTCGTTTCTCTGCTACCGTAACTAGGGTATTGTTCGTGGCGGCTATTACGTCCAATATCGGTCTTATCAATAACATCGACAACGGAATGTTTGGGAAGATTCTGGCGACGCCAATGAACCGGACCACAGTGTTCGTCGCCAAGCTGCTGCCGATGTGCTTCGCATCGTGATCTAGGTCGGAGACATTCTCAGCCTCAAGACTGCTCGGTGCGGAAGTTACGGGCATTCGGGAAAATCACTTCTTTCCACACGTGGAACATCGCACTTCCTGCTGTTCATACCTCTCGATTATACGTTCACGACTGCAACACCCTCTCGCACGAACTGATTGGACTCAAGTTCATCAACAATAAATTCAGCCAGGTCGTCCCGTGTCGTGGTATTACTCTCTAGAATACTATAGCCGACTTTTGTCCGGTACTCTCCGGTCCCTTCCTCGTCACTCAGTCCAGACGGCCGAACGATTGTCCAGTCCAAGTCAGTCTCCATGATAAGATTCTCCATGCGCCTCATGTCAGCGTACTCTCCTCTCAGAAGAATTCGTTTGATGCAAAGCTCGTAGAAAATCGAATTCTTTCTGTCCCAGCCAGGGTACGTGCCTCCACTCGTAATGGCAACAAGGCGTGAGAGGCCGTACTCCTCCATCGCGCTGATAACATTCTTGATGCCTTCCGAATATAGTTCTACACTGCCGAACCGCTCTCCCTTGCCTACGGTGGAGACAACCGCATCCTGCCCTTGTAGTACGTTGGCGAACGAATCGTAGTCCAATATATCGCCCTGTACCAGAGTAAGTCGTTTGTGGGTCATCTCCATTTTTGATGGCGTTCGAGCGATTCCTGTTACCTCATGGCCCTGATTGAGTGCTCGCTCAACTACCCTCCATCCTGATCGTCCCGTAGCTCCGAAGACTACTACTTTCATTATTCAATTTATTTCGCTCGTAGTTACGGACTTGCTTTCAACATCCCTATCTTTTCGGTGGTGTCTCTGCTGGTGGAACCGCTGTCTGGTCATAGTGTGTTTTCCATTCGGAAAACGCGCTTATGTACCTTGTATATGTTGCCACGGATATCCACTTCGATGCGCTAACTTCTGGGTGAAAACTACGTAGACTCCGTTGCCTACGGTAATGGCATGGCACAACAAATCTATGCTACAGTTTCTGATCAAGTCGTAATGGCTAGGTGGGAGATGACCAGTGGGCGATAGAGACAGCCCTACATGGCAAATTTCCACGTACTGTAACAGTTAACCTCGAAGATTCAGATTTCGCCTTCTGTGCGACTATGGGACGCAATATCAGGTAAAGTGTAAGCGGCCGCTGCATAGATCCATTTAATGATGGTACTGAATATCCCATATCGTTATCAGGGGCAACCTCCTCACGCTAAAGTAATTGTATATGACGAAGAGTAGTAGACCACAGATACCCGAAGACACCTACGAAGACTTGATGCAAGCGACCGCTCGTGCTCTTTGTGAACTCGGATATAGTCGCCTCCGGGTACGAGATATTGATGAATATTTCGGGAAGAGTCGTCAGCTCATCAACCACTACTACGACGGAAAAGACGACCTCATCGAAGCCGTCCTCACATATCTATTGGCAGAATATGAACGTGGTATTGCGGTCGGAGACGATGTTAGCCCCGAACAGCAACTCCATAGCTACATTCAGCAATTTTTCTATGGGCCAGACATCGAAGATTTCGACCATTGGGCATTTGTCACGGCACTCATTGAACTTCGCTCACAGGCACAACACTACCCACGTCATCAAAAGCTACTTTCGGAGAACTACTTCCATCTCAGAGGAATTCTCATCGCCATCATCGAGACTGGCATTGAACAAGGGGATTTTCAAGATGTTGATGCAGACATCTTTGCAACTGCGATCATCCATATTATTTCTACTTCTCGAATGAGAAAAGTATGTCTTGGAGATGGCGAAGCAATCGAAGATGGACGTAAAATCCTCGACACTATCATTTTCCCTCAACTCATCAATGTTTCAGACTAGAACTAACTTATTACCGGTCGGTAGCCCCAAGGATGATTGGAATCTCCATTAGGAGTAGACGGGCGATATCTTCGGGATGATCGCCGCGCGATTTCCACTCTGACCGGTCGTTGCGGTGGCCGGTGTCGGCCTCACTACCGTTACTATCATGTCCGGTCCATTAGCTCGTGTACCGGTGTCGTCACTATCGTTGGAGTCGCACTCTTCCATTGGGGAACCGTCCCATGAGTCACTGCAGCTATTTAAAGATGCTTATCAGATAGCACTAACCCTAAGACGAATAGCACCTTACTCAAGATTGGCTATCATATATGGAGATCACGACTGACCCCTCGCGACCGTCCGTTGAAGGGCCCGATGACTACTTCAGCGGTGATGTTCGCATCGACCCGCTGTTCAACCCGGAAGGCGACGCGCGCGCTGCCGCGGCGAGCGTGACATTCGAACCTGGCTCACGCACTGCGTGGCACACGCACCCACTGGGCCAGCGGCTCATCATCACGAGCGGGTGTGGATTCGTCCAGCGTGAAGACGGCCCGATCGAGGAGGTCCGTGCGGGTGACATCGTCTGGTTCCCGGCGGGCGAGAAACACTGGCACGGTGCACGACCAGAAAAGGCCATGACGCACATCGCCATTCAAGAGGAACTCGATGGAGAGGCCGTCACTTGGTTAGAACATGTCACCGACGAGGAGTACGATCAGGAGTAAGAGAACTGATCCACCATGACAACAGTTGAGCTGACACTCCAAACGAATGCCACTAACTTCGAGAGATTATTAATGACAGTGTGGACAGGAAACGAATTGAGCGCGATTGCAGAATCAGACGACCTGCACATCGCACCATTCCGTGAGGACGGCGAAACGTACGGCACGCCAACATGGATCTGGTCTGTCCAAGTTGACGACGCCCTCTACGTGCGTGCCTATAACGGCCAAGATTCTAGCTGGTACCAGGCCGCGGTCCGAGAAAATGCAGGGCGAATCGAGGCCGCCGGCATGACGAAGGAAGTCATCTTCGAGCCAGTCGACGGACCGATCAATAATCGCATCGACGATGCCTACCGAGAGAAATACGTGGGGAGTTCATATCTGAGTGCGATGATTAGTGACCGCGCACGCTCGGCAACGGTCAAAGTCATACCCCGCAACACTCGTACCTAATTCTCTAATGGAACAAGTCAACGGAGCTTCTGGGAGATCTCACTTAGCCCTTTTGTTCGCGTTCATTACCGATCAGGCACTCATCGCTTAGATCATAATATCGTGACGAAATTTGTTCTATCAATCGATTCAATAGAAACCATTTTGTGATTTGAATGTCGATGAACTTATAGTCCCGTTTGCCATATGGTAAACTGCATCCTAGTAGTGGGATGTGCGGCCACCGAACCTCGGTGGTTGGAGTATTTCGTAGTTGAGGGCAACCGTGGCTGGCATCACCACTGGATGCCTCTTCGAATCTTTTGTAGGATCCAATTGCTCTCTGCGTGTAACTGCTGGAAATCTCATCAGAGAGACCATACAATAAATCGGAAAATGCAGACAGCGTTCGTCTGCTCGCCGATCGAAATCTCTCGTTCGAAATTGCTGCAATGGGCCACGGCACACCAATTCTCGAGAACGGGGCTGAAGCTCTTGATGAACTCGCACGACAGTTCAATTGACCGCAGAGTGAACGATATTCGCAGCCGGTCTGTCGTACCGTAATTTGACTTCGGGAGTCAATCTACTGTCACAGGCCACGATTCCCAACCTCGCTGGGACCAACTATCTCCTCGACTTGCGTGTAGACGAGTATCAACCCGATAGTTGCGAGAGCCGTCCCGAACGCGAACGGCACGACGACCGCTTATTGGGGGGTCTTCTGTTCATTGTGCGAAAGTGAGTGAGTGGATACCGGCGGGAACACTCCCCACTTGCTGCCACTCGCCGTCTGTAGTTCGTTGCAAGACACTCCCGCTTGATCCAGCAGCTGTACTCATATTGATTGACCGATCAGCTTTTTCCGAACTGAACACCGTGCCTGCGACCACCTGTCCATCAATAATGGCCCATGCGTCGATTACTTCCTCCGGCCCACCGGGGTATGTCATCTCTGTAAGTGATTCCTTGTCGGCCGATTCGTACAGCGCTGCATCCGCACCACCACCCCAGGAAGGTGGTGCATCACGTGCTGCAGAAGCGTATAGGTAGCCGTTGTGAGTGATCGTTTTCCGGAAATACGGTCGGTCACCCGTATCGAGACGTGACCATTCCTCACCCCAACTTTCTGTATGATAGAGGCCACCTGATTGCATTCCGTCTAGACCCAAATACCCAGTAGAGACGACGAACTCCTCCGGAGATATCATGTGCACATGATGGACGTCATCTGGAACTGGGTCATCCTTCTCAGCCCAACTGTCACCACCATCTTTAGATAGATGAAGTTTGCCAGCCTCGATGCCGACCACGAGCCTCTCGGGGGCAGTCGGGTGAATGCCGAGCGCACGGAGTCGCGGGGGGATATCGCCGGGGGCAGTCCACTTCGACCGTGACGGTTGTTCTTGGAGCGATTTCACTTCGAACCACGTTTGTCCACGGTCGGAGGATCGATATAGGTGAGCCGGTGCTGTCCCTGCATACACTTCTGTTTCCGTTTCGTACACAGACCAGACGGAATCAGTCGGCACTTCGAGATCAGTCCAAGATTCACCGTTGTCTGGAGAGTGGTACAGCCCCGACATCGTCGCCGCAAATACACCGTCAGCGGTATCGGAGGTCCGTAGATCGGTCACAAAGCCCGCGTCAAGAACCTGCTCTGCATTCTTGAACGGCAAAGTATTAGCCCGATAGACACCATCTGATGTGCCGATTAATACTGTCATGCTACTAGTGAGTGGTCGCAATTTATTGGGTATTCGACAATACCGTTCTCCTTGAAACGATGTTTTTCGAATTGCTCACTCATCTCGAATACTGGTTGCTGCAACGGACCGTGGCTGTTGTTCACGGTACTTGTCGTTCCAAGTTAGGTGGACTTCGTTCCATGTTTCCCCAGAATCCGTCGATCGATAGAGCCCACGGTTCGTCAGGGCGTAGAACGTCCCTGGTTCATCGGCTACTGTCCCAAGAACTGGCACGAAGAGCCCAGCAGGATCTGGAAGACCATCTGTACATTGTTGCCAGGGTTCCTCACCCTGTCGTCGATAGATCACTGAATATGGGTCGTTAGGTTCATCGTGCGTTCGAATCGCTTGGTCTTCAACGTCATGTGCTCGGCCCGCGTGCGGTGAAGTTGTCAGAACGCGGGTGTCTGGGTCGCTAGGATCGACAGCAACGGCCCATCCATAGTGGTGTTCGATGCCTTCCGAGGAATAGATCCATGACTCACTCCCATCGGTACTCTCCCCGTATTCATGACTCTCCAACTTCTCCACCAAACCATCTCCCGCAGCGGCATAGACTCGACCCGGTGCATCCGGGTGAGTTGCGAGCGTGTGTGCATCAAATGGACCATTAGGTACACGATCAACCCACGTCTCACCCCGGTCGCTAGTCGTTACGACCGCGCCGGCTTCGATACTGACATAGAGTCGCTCTGGGTCGTTTGGGTCTGGTTCGATCCACCGAACATGGTGGGTATCAGGACGACCGGGGAATGACCATTCAGTCGCTGAATCGAGGTCGGTAAGACCGTGACACTTACTCCACGTGTCGCCACCGTCATCTGATCGGTATACCGCACTCGGTTCCGTTCCTGCATAGACCGTCCCGTACTCCTGTGGGCGGTCCTCTGCAGCGACGGCGACCGCCATAACTCGTGATGACATGAAATCGGAGCCGATCCGTGACCAGGAATTTCCACCATCGACTGTTCGCCACAATCCATCGTTGAATGTCCCAAGGTACGCACGCTCGGGAGCAGATGGATCGACTGCAACAGCGTACGGGCGCTCGTTGTCATCGAAGTATTGGCTGACGTCCCAATTCTCATTTCGTTTTTCGATTACGAGTAATGCGTAGTCCAATGCGGCGTAAATTCGGGTCATGTGATTATAGGTGTCTTATTTACAGGGCTTGGTTTACTTTAGTCTACCTCGCCGAATTCACTGGTACCTTCTGTGGCTACAGTGGGGCGAAGTCAAGGAAGTGAACTCGTCGTCATTGAGTGGATAGTGTACGAGCGATACTCAACTGAGATGGCTCGTGGACCCGCTATTCGAATAGTTCGACAGCTTGTTCGTATCGCTCCGTAGGTTCCTCCCAGTCAACGACTTCGAAGAACGCATCAATAAAGTCGCCTCGTGCGGGTCCATAGTCGTAGTAGTAGGAATGTTCCCACACGTCAAGTGCAAGGATCGGATGGCTACCCCATAGCGCTCCTTGGTCGTGTTTGTCGACGACAACGTTGTGGAGCTCTTCAGAGAAGCTGTCGTAGACCAAGAGCGCCCACCCGCTCGCATTGGATGCGGCAGCCTCGAATTCGCCCTTCCAGGCCTCATAGGAGCCGAAGCCTTCCTCAATACGGTCAGCGAGCGTTCCAGTTGGTTCGCTGCCTCCCTCTGGACTCATATTCTTCCAGAAGAGGTCGTGGAGCATGTGGCCCGACCCATTGTGTGTGACGTTCCGCAGTGCTGATCCAGAGGAACTGAAGTCACCACTTTCACGATTCGCCTCAAGCGTCTCTTCAGCACTGTTCCAGCCATTGACGTAGCCCTGGTGATGGGTATCGTGGTGCCACGTCAGTACTTGTTCACTGATGTGCGGTTCGAGTGCATCGTAGTCGTATGGTAGCGATGGAAGTTCGTAATTTGCCATTTGTATCGACGGGAGTGACTACAAGCGGGAGTAGTATGAACGTTCTCTGTAATCTATTTTGGTAGCATAGTCATCACAATGCCGTATACAAAGCCAGTAGAGATAAGATAAAAACAAGAATTCTGACGAAGGAGATTCAGGTCGCTTTTTCAAGTCTTAAGTGGCTGTAACTGGCTCTAATTGTAGAATTTTCGAAAACAAGTTGCAGGAAGCGACAAGTACATAGTCAAAAACACCAAGACCACTAAATGTGAATGAGTTTAGTGGCCACATTGCTCTAGTGACTGGTAGCAGTCGCGGAATTGGCGCCGCAACTGCCAAACGTCTCGCTGCTGCCGGGGCAAAGGTGGTTGTGAACTTCCGTTCGAGTAGTGATGAGGCGGAGTCGGTTGCCGAATCAATCCGTGAAAACGGAGGAGAAGCGCTTATCCAGCAAGCCGATGTGACCGACCCACAAGCCGTCGATCGGATGGTCGCTACCGTTGAGGATGAGTGGGGTAGTGTCGATATTCTCGTGAACAATGCGAATATGCCATTCGAGCAGGCACCGTTTGCCGAGATGTCATGGGAAAGTTTCAGATCAAAATTGGACGCTGAATTGAAGTCAGCGTTCATCGTCTCGAAGGCCGTTCTTCCAGGAATGACCGAACAGGGATATGGCCGCGCTGTCTACGTATCAAGTAGCCTCGGTAAGCAGCCTCAACCTGGATTCATTGCACATGGTACTGCCAAGAGTGGCCTCAACTCATTTGTGAAGTATCTGGCGCAGGAGTACGGTGAGGAGGGCATCACGGCAAATGTGGTTGCCCCGGGTCTGGTCGAGACCGAGGGTACTAAAGAGCGTGTTGAGCACACTCGTGAGTACGTTGTTGAGTCAACACCACTCAACCGAATTACCCAACCAGAGGACGTAGCAGGTACCATCACTGCCCTTGTGAACGCTAATACTGAATTCGTCACAGGTACCTACACGCCTGTGAACGGTGGTAGTACAATGGAATAGACGGAGTGTTCTCTGGACACTGTTTATCTGAGCGTGTTTGAGAACAGGGTACTGCCCGGAAGCTTGCTCAGCCCAGAAATAAGGAAAGAGTGCGCCGGCTCTATTGAGGACACTCCGGTCGTTCTCGGGTGCAGCAGCGACGATCGTATGTCGCCGCCGCCCGTATTCGCGAGACAGCACGCGTGTTCGAACAACTCGATGCAAATGTGGCCTGACGAGCGTGCTGGTGCTCGTGAACTGTGCCGCGTCGTAAAGACCGATGGGACGATCGCGATTGCGTTCACAAAGCAAGCCCGAGCAGAGCAACTCGTGGCTGACCTCCCTGATGTACTCGGAGAATTAGGCGTTAGTCGAGTTCGTAGCGAAACCCGAAATTCGGATACCTGTGTAATTGCCACAGTGTAGTCTCAACTTCCAAGACTGGGAGTAGTTGAGGCCGGTCGTCTCAATGCATAGAGTTCCGCCACAGTCTCGGCGGATGGTTTTGTTGTGTGCCTTGATTACACTCTATCCTATCTTACAACGTCAGTTAGGTAGGTGTGCTTATTCATCGAAACCAGCTCGCTGCCCGGCCCAAAACCCAGACAAAATCATAGCAACTCCGGCAATCACCGCAATTTAGAACCCAGCATCAGAAACCATCGACCCTAAAAATGCCTCCGGCGAAAAAATCGCGATCCAAAGAGGAATTCCGACAACTAAACACGCCAACGCAACCAAAATCATCTTCGTGTATTCAACCATGCGTGAAGAATCCCATTAGAAGGAAAATAACGATCATAACAAGCGCACTCCCTCCAAGCACTTGACCGATCCGCTGATATCGTTGAGTATTCTGATATAGTTTCCCAGTGATAACACCAAAAGAGATGATGAGAACACCTAAACAAACTGCAGTCACTAAACTAACCCACATCATGATCTGTATATCTTGGAAATTAGTTCCCAAGAACCAATGAATATACAATGTATAAATAGCCCAGACTGCAGCAAAGATTCCCGCTGCCATTTCCCATCCTGAACGAGGATTGATCCAATTCATACGCAGACATATATTGTACTGGTAAAAATATATTTCGTACAAAACAGTAGTGTGTCTCTTTCAAGAGTCTAGAACCGGAGAGCCAGCGAAAACACCAACGTGACTAGTAGTCTCCCCCATTTTTGTTACGATCCGCAGTATATCTAGTTATTTCGATCGTTATCTAGAGCGGTGTATCAGTTACATCGCTCACCAGTACCTACCGAATTACCGAATCGTCGGTGGGTGAATCACTCGAAGTCAAACAAAATCATGAGTGTGTCGTGTCCAAGTTCTCGTAGTGACTACGACTCGTGAGTCTCGCCAAGCAGTCTTCCGACATATCGTATGCCGGTCACGTACTGACTGGCCAACATACGATTCAACAGGCCTGTACGACCGGACCTCCCTTGGCGGGCTAGCATCGGACGTTCGCACCGTCTCGACACACTGGTTCACACACGACGCTCACAACTCAGTTGAGCAATTCGTTTGCTCGCTCCCGCTGGCGTACTTCAGGTTCGAGGCCCACAACCAGTACACGAGGTTGACCCGCTATGAGATGGACACCCTCTTTCGGCTCTTCGTATTGAAGGAACTGCACGGCTGGGAACACGAGACAGCACTCGTAGAGTATCTCGATACCTCTCCAAATCTTCGAGAGTGCCTCGGACTCGAGTCAGTTCCTGACCAGTCAACACTGTGGCGGAGCTGGCACAACCGCTTTACTACGGATCTCCGCGAGACGGTTGCGACAGCCGCTCGGACGATCCTCATCAAAGCACAGAACGCAGGTGTTTCAGTTCCGCGTAATCCAGATCGGAAGCTTCCTCAGCGAGACACCGATACTGAAGAGCTAGTCCCAGATGAGCAGACCGTACTGGAACAGGCAGAACCGGTCACAGACCACATTAATCGGATCGTTTTCCCTGCGTTCTCGTTAGACCGTGGCGACGGCTGTGAGATTCATGAGAACGCCTACTGGGACTTGCAGACGTATCTCGGGCTTCGTGAGCGACTGGCTGCGAACGAAGGTGCTCGCAGTTTCGTCTACGAGTCGACGCGAGACCGGACACCGCTGGGGCACGCCCATCGTGACCATATTCGTGATCTGTCGATTGAACAAATTCGCGAGATGTACCGGCAGGCAGTGAATCGACTGTTGGATGAAGTCGCAGAGACAGAGCAGTTCGTCCGAGCCGGGATCGTCGCGATTGACATCACCGAAAATGATCCCTTCACTGGCAACAGAACGGGCCACGAGAACGAAATCATCGGTACGAAGGAGAATACCGACGAGTACGCCTATCAGTGGGCAACTATCCAGTTAGTCGGCAATGCGGTTCCAATTGTGCTGGACGCACGACCAGTCCGAAAGGGTGAGACTCGAAAAGAAATCGTTGAGGATCTCTTGGACACTGCAGAGGAGTTAGTTCACGTCAATAACGTGCTGATGGACCGGGAATTCGATAGTCAGTATATCCTGGAGATGATCAGCCAGCGCGGACTCTCGTACGTCGTGCCCAAGCGGATGCAGACCAGCGAGAAAGCTCAGGCCAAGCGATTGCTTCGACGAAATCAAGATCGATATGAGACCGACCGAGAACTGCATCTCGGGAACAACGAGTGGCACCAAACGACGCTCATTTACCGCCGAAAAGGGAACACCGATCACGACGACCACCGGCAGTATTCGGTGTTTATGTCGAATCGCGGCGGTGGCTTTCTCAGCGAATATGGGTACCGATGGGAGATTGAAAGCGGCTATAAATCGATCAAGCGGTTCATGGCCGCGACGACATCGAAAGACTTCGTACTGCGGTTTTTCTACTTCGCGTTCGCGTGTTTGTTGTACTCAATCTGGCGTGCGATCGATTTGCTCGTGCAGGTCGAACTGACCGGAGAGTACGAGCATGCACCGATCGTGACGGCGGACAACACGCTGACGCTGTTGAAAAAGGAGACAGGAATCGGGTAGCACGTCGCTCAGTCCAAGCGAACGCCGCGGTCTGGAGTGGCGACACTCTCCTGAGTACTGGAAGATTACCGAATTAGTTGTTCGTGCGACAAGGATTCGCCTTCGGGACGTGCTATGAGCCAGATCGAAGATGCCGAGTCGGCCGAAAGCACGCACTACAGCCCCACTATAGGCGCTGTAGTCTCATCTTCCAAAGACTGGATTTCTATGTACCATTATGGAGTTTATGAGATGCTATTACTGGGATAGCAGCCTCGTATCTACGGATTACAGCCGATTTGGTGATGCGACAATCCACTTTTGATTAAGTGAATAATCACAAGTAGATAGATGCACCATCGAGCCCTCCACTCATCCAACTCTATGCCAGACCCCAATCCCAGGGTTCAACCACTACATCGGGTCCTCCAACACTCCAAGAAGGGCTGACGCAGTTTCTTGAGGCGAATCTTTCCTACCAGACACGCGCCATCGCTGTATGAGTGTGCTCGTACGCATCTTCGCGAAGTTAAACACGAGGATGAAGAGCCGATAGAAGCGATTCTCGACGAGAACCCAATCGAAGAGGTGCTACGGGAGTATCAGATCGCCCCACCCGCAATCACGATAACGGGCGTTCGAAGCGTAATGAAATAGTTGTGTGAGGCCGCAGACCTCGAGATCTCGACTCCACCGGAAGATCCCGGCTATCTTCAACTACATGGGGCTCGCCGTGGGATTAGCGATACGTTCTATCGAATGGATAGTGGGACTGCGCGGGATTTGATGCGCCACCAGAGTCTCGAAACGACAAAAGACCACTATTCGCATATCGATGCGACTGAGGGGGCTAAACGCGCGAGTGAAATGCTCCACCAGTCTGAAGACGGTTAGGCGGGTTCAGTCCAAAAACGAGTGAGCGAGATGCCGTGGCTTCGTCGTAACCCTTGTCAGTGCCAACGAGAAGTAGTCCCTCGCCATACATCGCGGCTTCCAATATTTGGAATAGTATGCTATTTGGAAATAGAATACTATTTATCAATAGAGAGTGTTAAGGAAGTTTCTCGGCGGCTTCGACAAGTTCTGCATCAGTTTGCCAGTAGTAGAGCCGCCCTTCCTGCTTGAATAGTTCAAAGACTCCATCCTGCATCCACCCAAACGGGTGCTCTTCATCTTCGTACGCCCGCTGGAGGACATAGCTCTTTGAAAAGTATTCTACTGTACCAACAAGGAGGCCTTGCTCAACGAGAAAGTCGCTAGGATCTTTCTCAGCAACACCAACGATGTACGTGACGAGATCGGCAATGAGACAGAACTTTTGGATGCTGTTGTCCCACTCACCACGGATATCCACCATTCGAAACGCATAGCTGTTTTCGCGTCGATTGAGGCGATCAACAACGAGATTGAGCCGTCGAATCGGCTCTCGATCATAATTTCCGAGAACGAAATACGACTGTTCATTCTCGTAGACGGGCGTAAGCTCACTTAATGCTTGAATGATTTCTTCGTTATCCGCGAGAGAAATCTCTGCCTCGTCAAGTTGCTCTTTCGCCCTCGTAGTGATTTCGTCTGGAAGGGATGACTCCGTATCCGGCATTAGTACGTGTCCTCTATTCAGGAGTATCTCACTTGGTGATTTACGTCGTTATCTCGGATATCTACTCCAGAGTGTATTACTCCAGAGTAAACTACAAGAGTAAGTGGGTTCTAGAGGGGAGTATGAGTACTGGTTTAGAAGACAAAGCAGACATCGAGACCCCAGAACTCGTCCATTTTGTTACCCAGCAGACGCGATTTAAGCTTCTCACCAATATACTCCAGCATCCAAAGCAGCTACCCTCAATGTACGAGCTTGAGCAGCTCAATCCAAGTCTAAGCGAAGCCACGGTCTATAAGCACGTTCAGAAATTGATCGAAGCAGGAATCGTTGAGGAGGCCTCGCTTGCTGACGGAAAGCGTCGCCAGGGCTATCCATGGAAGTTTTACGGGCTAACTGAGGATGGACGAGCGTTCCTCGAAGATCACAATCTCTTGGCTGCTGAAGAGACGCTACAGCAGATCTACGAGACTATCTCTGACAAGCCAGAAAAGATGGTGAAATATGAGAATGCGCCACGACCAAACGATACATGACCATCTCAAATAGCATACTATTCTAGCTATTCACTAGATGCAATCGACTCTAAGGTAGATTCTCCGTGTGCCAGAGGAAATGACGGGGTAGTCTATTCAGCTGTGAGCATTTCATCTGGCACACGGGGTGGTGGATGAGATGAGGATCGTATGGATTGCGGCTATTGTACTTCTAGAATAGCTAGCTATTCGATCTATTCATACTATCTGTGCTTTGTATACTATATCTATAAGTATCCCCTTCTACAAAACCTGAATACTATGGCTAGCAAGAATAGCCAAAATATCGTGAATAGCCCAAATAGCCCATATCAATCAGCGGACGTAGATAGTGCTCCGCGTGCTGTTTCAGTTAGCATGCTAAAGGGTGGTGTCGGGAAGTCGACTATCGCAGTTAATGTTGCTCGTCAATTGGCTGCACACGGTCATAGAACTCTTCTAATTGATCTCGATCCGAACGGACATGCGTCAGTCGGGCTTGGATTCAGTGTTCAGTATCACGACACCAGTGAGGATATTGGTGATGTTTTCTTTGGTGAGGCGAACCCATCCTCCGTAATCTATAATACTGACTATGAGTTCGATCTTCTCCCCTCTAGTGAGGAACTTGAGCAAATTGAGAGAGAAATCGTCATTGGAGATGTGTTCCAGCCGTCTGCACTCTTGAAACGGGAAGTGGTCACACCGTTGCTCGGGGATGGGTATGACTATATCGTCACTGACTCTCCGGCATATCGGTCTCGACTTACTGATAATGCGCTTGTAGCGACGACGAACCTTCTCCTTCCTCTTGCGCCAGGCAATGAAGCGATATCCGGGCTCGAACGCACGATCGAACGCCAAATTGCGCCACTACGTAAGCATCTCGATGTTGATGTACTCGCTCTTGTTCCGAATATTCTGAGTGGCCGGATCGACCAACAAACCCAAGACAGACAGCTCCTTGAGCGATTGAACTCCCACGATAACTTGCAGGACCGTATCCCAAACTTCGCTCGAATCACTGACTGGGAGGCTGTTGACTCAGGTGAGCAAAAGCCCGTCCCGGGTATTCGAGATCGAACAAGCATTACGAAAGCATACGGTGAGAACAAACCACTCTTGGATTATGATCCGGAGTGTGATCAGCTTGCCTGCTTCGAGGAGCTTGCTCATATCGTCGAAACTGGGAGAGTGATTCGCCATGACTGACAACGATCCGTTCGCTGATCTGGGAGAGACGCTAGAAGACCCAGATGAAGAGTCTCCATCAGCGGACTCAACTACTGGCGAATCTCAAACCTCCACATCGGAGACTGACCAACCAACGGATCCGATGACGGATACTGCCTTCTCGTATGAAGCTGCTCAGCAGCGTCCGTTCTATGCACGAGCTTCAACGATCGATGACTTCGATTCCTGGCTAAATTACGAGCTGGAGCGAGAGCTCAACGAGAGAGGCTATCAGAATATCGTTGTTCGTGAAATGACGGATGCACTCCTCCGTACGATCGTCGAAGAAGATCTCGTAGAGGACGTCGCCCAGCGCTTTGAATCTGCCCGAAGCGATACTAGTGAGACGGGTTCTGAATAACCTGAATAGCTAGAATAGTTTGAATAGTATAAATAATATCCTACAAACCACGATAACGGCACTTTCTGAGTGATGGCGGACAATTCCACTGTCAGAGGGGTGACTACAACGTGGTCGCCATTATATCAGTGTCTGTTCTTTCAATGTACAAGTACTGAAACCGGATCGTATTAGATAGAGATAGTGTAGAATCGAATGGACCAGTGGTGTCTCTCTGGTATTACTTTGGAATTGATTATTTTTCTGTGACGATCTACCGGTGATAGAATGCGTGACTACTCCTATTTGTCACAACGCTCTATACCCGTGACTTCTGATTACTCAGTATAATGGGGAGCGGCAAGTGGCCAGCAATCACGTATCAGTTTGACGGATCTACTGATCTATTCACAGCGTTCGAACAGGCGAGAATTGAACATTTCGAGATCTTAGACGAGCGGACAATTGTGATCTATAGTCGCACTATTTTCGATCTCGAAGTCAATGACGGGAGCTTAGCGGACGCACAGATTGTTACTGTCGAAATCTTTGATGCCGCACCGGATCGCACTGCTACTGGTGACCCCGATCCAGTAGCTCTCACTGAATCACTGATCGACGAACTCGCGGTCACTGTAGATGGAGACTGGGAGCGCCGCTGAGCGCTCACAGGATAATCTTGTATTCTTGGACCAGGGTAGCCTTGTGCAACAGTATTGATAGGATGAACTAATTATTGTTGCACAAGGTGAGTAAAAGTACTCCTAGCAACAGAGATAACATTTGACGACACTCCCTCCCCGGATTTCAAATGAATTCCGTTCCAGACGAAGGAGACGGTCGCAGAGCATCTTTGAGGTAAAGATACAACAGAAGTGCTATTCCACAGGGAGAAGACTCAAATTGCTTGTTTTGCCGAACTATGGCTTCAAGTAGAACTCGCCTCTTTTTGATTTCTATTATATATATTACTATACCGGTAAGCTAGTAGTAGTAGTAGTAGTACGAATCCTTCTCTTTGAGCCCCTAGACCCAGTTTCAGCGTATCACGCCTCCGATTTTTTCTTTGTTTTATAACTGATCTTGTGCTTGGTCTTGGTCTATGACGTCACGGTTCTATGCTATCGGAACAGTTACAGCGCACCTCTTGGAAGACCGAATTTCAGATGATATCTGCTGTATAGGCTCTTTACTCTATGGTTTGGACCATTTCACAGGTCTTTGCCCTGCTCTTGAACACTCAGCAGTACGTCTATCTTTGTAGGAATTCATTTGAAATCCGGGGTGGGTGTCTATCTATTCCTGACCACTGTGATCTTGTAGCACTATTTCATTTGAAATCCGGTGTGAGATAGACACTACGAAGCTGACTGCTCGTCAGATCATCTGAAATTCGGTGTTGTCACAAGTATCTACTTTGACCGTTCTGATCTCTTTGTCGTAGCAGTAAATATTCGTAGTAGGTCTGTAGCGCTGTTTCTCGGCTTTTGTCAGATGCGTATCGATGGCGGGGAAAGAACTAAGTCGATTTCATTTGAAATCCGGTGTATGGCTTCGAGTACGGAAACAGTTCAAACACTTGGTGAGTACGCAGCCAGTAAAGGGGCTGTTGCCTACTCTCGGTCTGTTTCTCGTGATGACCCTCTCTCTGTTCTTGATGAAGAAGATCCGATCTTCGCTAACGAGGATCTCCTTCGTATCGATCATATTCCGAATCACGACAAGATTGTCGGCCGCAATGATCAGATTGAGACCGTTGCGCGACGACTCAAACCAACGATTACTGGCGGTTCCGGAAAAGGAACGCTCCTCCTAGGGAAATCCGGATCCGGAAAGACACTTGTTACTCGATATGTCAGTCGGGAGGTTGAGCAGCGCGGAGCCAATAACAACAGTCGTGTCGGACGGGCAATTATCGACTGTGCTCAGCGCCGCTCAGAGGTTCAGACAGTCATACACCTCGCGAAAAGCTTGAACGATCCACAAGAGACAGGGGTTACGATTCCCCATTCGGGAATCGCGACAGGCGCCTACTATGATCGACTCTGGACGGTCATCGACGAGCTCTATGACGCTGTGATCGTCGTTCTCGACGAGATTGACCGTCTTGCCCCACCTGATGACGCTCAAAACGTTCCACCGGAGGAGGCAGACGACAGTAAACTCCTCATGCAGCTCTCTCGAGCGGGCGAAGAGAATGACGTTGATGCCAGCATTACAGTCATTGGTATCAGCAATGATCTCAAATACGGTGACCGTCTCGACACCCGTGTCGAGAGCTCATTTGCACCGGACGAAATCGTCTTCCCGGCATACGATGCAAACCAGCTCGGCGATATTCTCGAACGTCGCCGTGATGCTTACAACGAAGGTGTTCTCACTGATGACGTCATTCCTCTGTGCTCGGCGTTTTCCGCTCAGGAACATGGTGATGCACGCCGTGCGATCGATCTCTTTCGACTCGCCGGAGAAGTCGCTCGTGATAGTGATGCTGACCAAGTTTATGAAGAACATGTTCGTGCTGCGAATGACGATGCTGAGGTTACTCGAATTCAGGACTTAATTCGTGGCTGTCCGACACAGGCGAAGATTGCGATTGCTGCCCTTGCCGCAATGGATGAATTCACCGGCCATTCCCATTTCAAGGCAACTGAAATGTACCGTGTCTACCGGGGATTTGCGGAAGCGATCAATGTCAACGTACTCGGTCAAAAGCGAATTACAGATCAGCTTCGTGAGTACGAGACATTGAAAATCATCGATATGAAGCGAACTAGTGACGGCTACAGAGAAGGGACGTATCTTGAGGTATCATTGTTGGATGAGGCAGGGCTCCTTCTTCAATCGATTGGGTTAGACGAGCGCTGCTCGGACATCCCGATTGATGCGGGTACACGCCAGCGCCTGATTAAAATCGTCGAATAATAGCCCGATCTGGGAGCAACGCGTTCCCCGAAGCCTACGACTGACGCCATCAAGAGTCGATGAGGGAATTTCTTGAAAAGAGTTTTGTCACAAGGTTCAACCCCTTTTGGGGTCGCTGGCTGCTGGTCCGTTTACGATCGACTCTAAGTCTCTCGTTGCTTGAGCCTACCTTGTGCAACAATCTTAATTGACCGGGGCACGAATGTTGCACAAGGAAAATGCCACCGACTGCACCTCCCTCGCTTCCGAATTACCTTGCTAAAGGGCTCCCCAAACAAGACGACGAGGCCCTTGAGGATACACGTAAGTATATCGATGAGTTGCTTGCCGCTCGTGAACAGCGTCGAAGCGAGCCAGTCACCGAAAGCGAACTGCCCGAGGATGTCAATGTTCTCGAGAGTGAATCAAGTGGCGCGGTGTATCTCGAGTACCGAACCTGCGGTGATGAGAGTTGCTCGTGTATGAGCGGCGGCGAGAAACATGGTCCATACAAGTATCGGGCTTATCGTGACGGCGATACCGTCCGACGCGAGTACCTCGGCAAAGCAACCGAGACAAGTACCGAGTAATCCCACCCAGTTTTCACAGTACTGGAGAACAAGCCGCAAGTAGACTACTAGTGATTCTTTGACTGAGAGAGTTCCCGTTCGTACTTCTCTAGGTGGTGGGGGATATCGAAGTCATAATACTTGATATTCGTGGGGTGCTGATCTTTCAGTAGTATGAACGATGAGGAGTGGTCAGCAGTCCAGTATCAGTTTGATGAATCAGTTGATCTTCTTGATGCATTCGAGCAGGCAGCGATCGAACACTTGGAAGTATCGAACGAACGCACCATCGTCATCTACAGTCACACGATCTTCGATCTCGAAGTTGATACCGGGAGCTTAGCCGACGCTCAATCCGTTTCTGTTGAGGTCTTTGATGTCTCCTCAGACCACTCTGCTCCCAATGATCCCGATCCAGTAGCGCTCACCGAATCGGTGATCGATGAACTCACAGCCACAGTTCGTGTCGGCTGGGTGCGCTGCTGAACACTCTCCAGATCAGTTGTCTCCTCTTGGAGAGTAGTGCTTGACGCTCTGGCTCTACTCTCGTCGCTCTCGAATGCTGGCAAAGGCGACGTTCGACTGGACAGTATCGATCTCGATTGTTACCTCTTCATCGGGTTTAGCATTCGCGACGATCACAACGAATCCTCGTTCGACAACTGGGAACGCCAGCAGTGCCGATACTGATGAGGACGACGACAACCAAGACGAGAATCTGTTCGGAGAGTGCGAGAGGCTGTCCAACCACGTTTGCGGCAAACACGACGGCCCGTCTTCATGTCCATAGAGAGCAGATATCTAAGAGTCGCTATAATCACCTGTCTGTAACTACACAGTCGATAATGATACATTCCTGTAGGTAGTGATTGTCTCTATCATGGATATCGAATTGCCCGCGGTTCGGTCGAATGCCGAGACAGTTGTCGAGGAGGATCTGCCACCGTCAACGGTAGAGTATCTAAACTACCGTGCTATCGAGCACAATGACTGGGATCTCGACGATGCGGATCTTTTCGAGAAAGCCGCTGCTGCAGACTTAGACGAGCGTGATTACGGCATCATCGAAGTCGAACGCGATGAGCCCCTGTTGCGTGCCGCCCAACGAGCGGGGCTCAAATGGCCGTTTCAATGCCGGTCTGCAACATGTGCAATGTGCGTTGGAATTCTGAAAAGCGGAGAGGCCGATATGGATATGAATCTATTTCTTGAAGACGAGGAAATCGAGGAGCGGAATATGCGTTTGACTTGTGTTTGTGCGCCCGTCAGTGATGATCTCCAAATCGTAGTTAATGCTATTCAGATGCCGTATGCTCGAGAAATCGCACAGAATAGAGGTTAACCAGACTCTTAGTTCGGTTCGGGGGAGTCAGTATTGATACAGTTGCGAGCGCGTACCCCCGTTTTCAGGCGGGGGAGGAGCTCAAGTAAGTCGTGAACTCGCTTGGCTCGTCTTTCATAATTGCTTCGAGCGAGTCGTGGTTGGACATCAATTAGAAAGAACAGTACGTTGTTTGACTACGCTGACAGCGAGAACACGACGAGTTGATCTCCTCGTGGTCCGCGCCCAACGAACCCGCTGCCGCCGACCTGAATCGCGATGTACTGCTTTTCGGTGCCCGGGTCATACCAGCTAACTGGGTCGCCACTGACTGCCTTATCGCTGACGTCGTACTCCCAGAGTCGTTCGCCGTTTTCCGCGTCGTAGGCGATCATATCGCCGTTCTGTGTGCCGGCAAAGAGCAGGCCCGTCGCGGTCGACATCGTCCCACCCCACAGATATCGATCGCTGTCGATCCAGTCACGCCACTCGACTTTACCAGTCGCCGGATCAACGGCAACGATCGCGCTGATATGCCCGTTATAGTCGTCGGGAATCAGTTCCTCGTCGGGTTCGACTTCGACGATTCCACCCCAGAACTTCTCGCCCGGGTTGTACTCCTCATTGCGCCAGTAGATCTCGTGAGGGGTGTTCAGAACTTTGTGATAGCATAGACCTGTCTCGTGAGAGTACGTTGGGGGCTGCCAGTCATGGCCGCCGAGCAGGCCCGGTAGCATCACGTAGTCACGTTCTTCCTCAACGTGGGGCACCATCGTCATCATGTTGATTTGCTGGGTCATCGGTTGGCCCCGAACGAGTAGTTTCCCGGTTTCAGGGTGCATCGTGTAGGTCCACGACGTTTTACCGCCGTTATAGACGACGTCGCCACTGTAATCGAGATGGTCGATATCGAGGTCGCGGATGATCATCCGTTGGTGGGCCGAGTCGTAGTCCCAGATGTCGTGGGCTGACTCCTGGTGTGCCCATTGGATCTCGCCACTATGAGGATCGACACACAACGTTGAACACGTGTTCTTGTTCGGACCCGGACGAACGGTACCGTTGAAGTCCGGACTCGGGTTGCCGACGTTGTAGTACAGTAGTTCACGTTCGGGATCGAACGTCGCGGTCATCCAGTTGGTGCCGCCAGACTGCTCGATACTATCACCGACGTATTCCTCCTCGGGGCAGTTCTTGAGCCGCCAAAGCTCCTCACCAGTCTCGGCATTGTACGCACAGTGGAATCCACGGACACCAAACTCGCCGCCGGCGCTCCCAGTAAAGAGCATCCCCTTCCAAATGATCGGGGCCCACGTCGCCGAGTAGCCCTCCTTGTGGTCGGCGGTGCTCGCGTACCATTCCTCCTCGCCGGTGTAGCGGTTCAGTGCTTGGACCCCTGAATCGAGGGTCGTCAGGTAGATCTTGTCCTTCCAGACAGCGACCCCACGATTGTTATCGTCACAGCAGAGAACAGCATCGTCGGGCGCAGCGAACGTATAGCTCCAGAGGACCTCACCTTCACGTGGGTCGATTGCTTTCACGTGGCTCGGGCCGTTGGTCTGGTACATCACGGGCGGATCGCCCGGGACGATTACGGGCGACCCTTCCATGCTGGAGTTCGCGCCGACCTCCATGGTGTACTCGAGTTCGAGCTCGCCGACGTTCTCTTTCGTGATAGTATCACAGGGGGTATAGCGATGAGCCTCGTAATTCTTCGAGAACATTAGCCAGCTCTCGGGATCCTCGCCCGATTTGTCGAGCATCTCCTGTGTAACGTCGTACTGGGGGATACGCTCAATGTCCGTTTGATGTAATACGGACTCGTCAGGTGCATTGAACACCTGATAGCCTAGTTCCGTTTCTTCGACGACCGTGTCGCTCGCTGCTCGAATTGCCTTATCGTCTTCTATTGCCATGGTAGTTCCTCCTCTCGGCCGCTTGCTTTGCTCGGTTTGCGTTTCTCCTCGGTGATCCAGAAGGCATCCTGCATGAGCTCTTCTTGGTTAACGATCATTACTGCCGTACTTGCAGTTAGGGTCGCCGTCAACTGGGCGTCGGTGAGCGACTTCCCCGTTTCTGTTGCGATATCGTGGGCAGCGATCGCCATTAGATAGAGCCCACCTAACATGGCTTTCGTATCCCAGCGGACATCGTCGAGAATCGTCTCGGTGATCAGAATCTCTTTTCGCCACAGGTGGTCGTCAAGCGCTTGAATCCACAGGAGTGCCCCGCCCATTGCTCGCTGGTGAAGCGGTGGAACGTAATCAACATTGAATTCGACACCCTGTGGAATTTTCCGTGTTGGGGTCCACCGCGATAGACGGGTGTCATTGTTCGCGACGTTCATCATGAGGACCATCTGCTCGCGATCATCAAATCCACAGTCTGCCAATGCACCGATCAAGGGTTCGGCACTAATTAGTTCACGAGCCGTTGTTTCGATATGGCCGGGCGTAAACCCTGGCAGATTGGCCTCCACGCTCTCGAAAAACCCGATGGCTTCGAGGTGATGATACACCTGCCAGGCTGGTTCGACAAGCTCTCGATACACGTTTTCTGGACCCGATGACCCGTCTGGAATTCCAGTTTCGCGCACTTCAGAGAGCCGAGAAAGCTGTCTCACTATCTTTGGGAGGCTCTCTTCTAATAGCGTTGTATCGAGTTGACTTGAGAGATCGCTCCTGATCGCGTCGCCCATCGAAACGAACTCCTCATCGGTGGAACCATTGATCTGCTGTTGCAGTCGACCAATTGTTAACTCTTGATCGTTTGCTGGCCGACTCACTCCGAGAGTGGTCGCCAACTCCTGTTGTTGATCAATGGGTATCTGTGTAACGTCACCATTTACCATTGCTTCTGTCTCATAGGATTGGTTCCTGATAAGTATACCGAATAGTGCATATTTTATCATTCAGTATTGGTTCGAACAAGTACTAAATATAACTGGACAATCATGAGCAACAGAACGAGCGAGATGAACGCGGTGATCTCCTTTCCGCTTCCGACTCCCGCCGTCGAACCAATTCTCACGCAGCTCAGAGACGTTAAGACCGACGTGGACTCCTACACCGTCGTCACGCAGGCTGAAACCGTCCTTTCCCGGCAATTCTCTTGCCGAGTACGTGTGGCTTGCGACGACGAGCTCTGTTAGAACATTGTGCAACACCAGCAATTGGAATCGGGTTAGTGTTGCACAAGGACTTAGCCATCTTATGCTTCGAGCAATTTGCGAGCGTGACTCAGATTATATCAGATGGTAGTTATACCTGAATAGGGACATCTCGACTGGCGTATATTGAATCACGGATCAAGCACTGTCACGATTGGAAGGTGATCCGACCGGAACTCGCCGACCCGTATCGGAAGCGTTCGGAAGCTCCGGACGTCGGCGTCTCGTGAGACCAAAATGTAATCGATTCGTCTCCTAAGTTCGTCACTGAATTCATGGTAGGTTTCTCGCGGACCGTCGACCGAGTCGGCATAGTGGATCGTGTCGACCAGCGGACTCGATATACCGTTGAGGACGTTCTTGAGTAATAGACAGTACGGTTCCGAGTACGGATTGGCGTTCAGGTCACCCGTGACGACCACGGTTGCGCCAGCATTCTCCTCGGCGGCAGCGCGCTCACGGAGCATCCCTGCAGACTCAAGGCGCGCTCGCTCACCGATGTGGTCAAAGTGAACGTTAATGTGCCAGAACAGACGGTCGGTCTCGCGGTCGCGCAGTCTCGCCCAGACCGCCACTCGAGGTAAATCGGCATCCCACCCGACGCTGCCAGGTTCGTTGGGCGTCTCGGAGAACCAGAACTCCCCAGTTTCGAGCATTTCGAAACGGTCTGGACGCCAGGCGAGTGGCGCGAACTCGCCTTCTCGCTCACCGTCGTCACGACCAACGCCGTGCCACTCAAACTCGTCAAGTTCCTCTCGAAGATCATCCCACTGATTGGGCTGGGCTTCCTGTAGACCCAATAGATCCGGATTAAGGTCCCGAATCGTTCCGGTAACGCGGTCTATTCGTTCCTCCCAAGGGTATTCATCCTCCGGATTTGAATAGCGGATGTTAAACGTAACTGTCCGCACAGATCTATCGCGTGAGGAGGCAGCACCAAGTCCTGGTGTAACGAGACTACCAAGAGCTGCTGTACTGCCGAGTATGAAGCGACGTCGCGAGATCGATGGAACTGGATTCATAGAAATACCGTATATCCCTAATTATAAAGCAATTTGTATACCGAGAACATATTTAGAATGGTTCATATATAGTACGTCTGCCTATCCAAATATAGTACGAAGCCATGCAGCCTGGTGAGCTGGCCGTCAATAGTCTTTGTCTACACTACTCTTCTCTTCAAGAAGTTCTGGCTTACTCAGCTGCTTTTCTATAATAGTAACCGTCTCTCGACACCTTCTTATATATAATTTTACAAAATATTATTTACATATAGAATATTACTATAATATACTTCAATTAAATTTATATTAAACAATGTAGATGTCTATATTACATTATGGAATTTACTAGGCGAAATTTGATGAAAACATCGATCGCAGCCACACTCGGTGCCAGCGTAACCGGTGTAGCAAGCGCAAAACATTTGGAGGAAGTTGAGGAGTCAGACACTACCGGCGCGCCGAGTGTCAAGGGGAACCTCAAGCGATTCTCGACAACGGCGTATGGAGCTGAGGTGACCGGCCCATTCGTCTTCGAAGACGGAGGACTACTCTACAGTCTCCAGCATCCAAGCGAGGAGAATCCTGAGCCGTTCAACCGTGCCGGCGTAGGCTACTTCAGTGGTTTTCAGTTTGACCTAAGCGGTGACAATAACGACTTCACCGAAGTATCGACACCGCAGACGAGGGACGAACAGGGTATCGTTCGCTCGGGCAATGGCGAATACATACTGCTCGCGCAGGCAAGAGAGTCGATAAACGGTGGGACAGAGCGCCTCGGTGTCACCCAGACACCTGACGGGACCGCCATCACGATGGACGAGTTTTCGGGTACCCAATATGGTGCCGCCGCGACCAATCCCGACTGTAATCAGTTTGTCGCAACGAACGATGAGGGCACCGAAGGATACCTCTTTACGAACTGGGAGAACAGTCCCGGCAATGTTTCGCGGGTCCCGATCAGTCAATCCGATGACGGCGAGTGGGAAGCCGACTTAGAAAACGCGATCAACCTCGCGAACACCGAGCCGCTTCGCGACCTCGGCGGCACGCGAATCAACTGCTACGGCAACCTCACGCCGTGGAACACGATGGTTTCCTCGGAAGAGAATTATGCGCATCCACGCGTTTCGCTGACACACACGGTGAGCGACATCATCGACACCGGTTCCGGCAAGGGGATTATTGGTGCCGGTCAATTCTGGAATCGGCCGAATCCGAGCGAGATCGTCGACGCGATCGAAGAATACTATGATGAGTCGTTTATCCCCCAGGGAGACTGGGCACTGACGGGTGTCGAGTTCCTCGCGTACTACCTCGGCGCCGAGCCAGTCGATCAAGCAGACAACGAGACGAATGACACGACTCCGATTGGCGATGTCTATCCGAACCCGTATCGCTATGGCTACCACGTCGACTACCGCAAGCCGACAGCGGCTGTGCCTGAACCGATCAAGTACTACGTGATGGGCCGCGCATCCTGGGAAGCACCGGATTTCTTGGGCGATGAGCGGACCGTCTATGGCTGTTCGGACGGCGACAGCAAGGGCATCTACAAATTCGTCGCCGACGAGCCGATCCCGAGCTATGAGGACCCAATGGATCTCGAGGGAACCCTCTATGCCCCCAAGATTACTAATGACAAGGCGTCTGTCGCCGACTCGGATGAGCGAAACTCCCCTGCGGATGTGAACCTCGAGATCAAGTGGATGGAACTCGGTCACGCGAGAAACGCCGAGATCGAGCAATGGATCGCTACCTACGACGACGTCACTCAGCTACACTACCTCGAAACCCACGCCGAGACCGACTGGCGAGATGATCTCGACACGGCGCTCGAAGAGGCCGACTGCGAGGTTATCGAAAACGGCAACCAGAACTATATTACCAACGAGGAGATCGTCGAGTGGGCCGATCAGTGGAACGAAAATGGGCCACGGGGTGTCGACGAGGGCCTCCGCAAAGTGCCGTTCCTTGAGACCCGTGCAGCCGCGAAAGAGATCGGCGCGTCGATTGAGTTCAACAAGGCCGAGGGCGTCGACAGTATCGACGGTTCCGGCCCGGGCGACTTCGTCTATTTCGGTATCTCTGAGTTCAATGACGACATGGCCGATGACACGGGTGACCTCCAGATGGATCGTGTCGATGGGGGTGTCGTCTACCGCGGAGAAATCGAACTCGACTACAATGTCTCGACGCTCGAACCGGTTATCGTCGGCCCTGATTTCACTGATCCACCCGCTGATGCCGACGATGCGCTTCGCAACGTCGACAACGTCTACGTGATGGATGACGGCCGCGTCCTCTGCTGTGAGGACGGCTTTGGCGGTCCTGCCCGATCTTACCCCAACGATGGGCTGTACGTCTACCAGCCGAACGTCTTGGTCGACGTAGAGTCAATAAACGTGAATCTCGACGACACCGCGAGAGCGGATCTGACAGCATCGTTCCTACCGGCTGGCGTTTCTGGCGGTCGAGTTACCGTTTCCGTCTCTGACCCGGCAGTAGTGTCGATCGCAGATGTTTCGTTCCCAGATGAACTAACGGATACGGCGAGTTCGATCTCCAAGGATATGTCGACGGTAACGGTCCGGTTTGCCGATGTAGGACAGAACTTCCAACCTGGCGCAATGAACGTCGTTCTCGCGTCGCTTGACCTAGAGGCCGAGAGTACGGGAACGACCGAACTTACAGTTGAGGTCAACCGACTAGACGACGATGACGGCGACGTAATCGACGCTGAGGCCCGGTCGGGAACGATTCTGACTGGTCCGTTGGCGGTCGAGGGAGATGACGCGCCTACCGATCCTGACGACGACGGTCGCTACGAGGATGTCAACGGTGACGGTGAAGTGGACGATGAAGACGTCGACACGCTGTTTGATAACTTCTGTACAGAGAGCGTCCGCGAGAATGAGGAAGCGTACGACTTCAACGAGAACGGGCGCCTTGACTACGACGATGTCGTGAGTCTCTCGGAGGAGCTCGACTGAGGCGAGCGTCTAGCCTGTATCGCCGTAATCACCATTCCCCGATCTACACTCAAGACATGTCACAATCTAACGATCCACCCATACACCACGACGACTCAACCAGATCCCGGCGAGATGAATCGACGTTCCGTGAGTACATTCTCGACGTTCGAATTGTCGAGTGCACGTCATCGTCCGGTAACACTGACTACCGGTTCGAAGCACCGCAACATAGCGGGCTCACATTCGACGACGCCGATCACGCGGAGTTGTACGCTGATGTCTTCTTCGATGTCAACGGATTCCAAGAGACTGGAACGGGCGATCGGGGTGTTCCCCCAACAATCATTCAGGCAGGGCGGGACACCCTCGTCGCGTACTTCCTGACACAGCCAAACACGGACATCCATTGGGTTGCTTCGTTCTACGGAGAGAAACCCGAGAAGATCCAGCGGTACGTCTCGCGGGTTCAAAAACGTGCTAAAGGTATTCGACAGGGGGCAAAAGAGCGCGGGATTGAATAAAAGCAAGAATCACTACATTCACGATCGATTCATGGGTGTTTTCGGCGGACACGAGGTCCTGATGGCGAAAGGCAAGCGAGAGTGTCTTGCCGATCTCGAGTCTTTTGAGTCAATAGGCCTCTATCCCTGCTTCACCCTGTCCCGCTTAACTCACTTGGATCGAAATTTTGATCTCCGTAAGAAGAAACCGTCTCGATGCCGTCTTTTGTTTCCGGTCAAACGCGATTGGGAAGCGAGGAATCCACTTCACGTGCTCCTGAAGCCAGTTAGGTCAATTCGCCACGCCATATTATTTTGCGAAATGTAGGCTGGCGAAACTGGTTTCGATAGCTGTCATGGCATAGAGAAACCACCTGCCTGACTCCAGACTGCTAAGTCGGGAATAAGAGTGTCGGTTATCCGTCCGATTCCTCCGATACAGTTGTTCGAGACTCAGAAAACCTTATCAATCTAACATTCTGCCATTCAGCAAGGATCCTATGATCTCGATCGAGTTCCGATAGAGTGTCGTTGGATACGATTGCATAGGTAAGACTCAAGTCACTTTGCAGGTCCGCAGGAGGGGCACTCGTTAGCGGTCGTTGAGCATAGAACGAAGCCCGCCATAGGTTCGCCCCAAGAGGTTCGACTCCGACGACAGAACCTTCCGGAACTTCGTTTGCGACAGCCTGTCCGAACTGTTCTTCGTGATTATATTGTGGTGCCTCATGCTCCAGTGGGACACCTCCAACAAGCGCACCGACCAGCAAGGCGATCGCCATAACTGGAAGAATATACCCTACGATAGGATTAGAATTCGTCAATCTTGCATTGATAGACGACCCACTGAAACCACCAAGAACAACCAAAACTATTCCAAGAACGACTGCAACGGTCTCGAGAGTCACACCAGTGCTCCAGAGCATCAGTAACCCTCCGCCGACAAGCGCAAAAATCGCCGGCTTGTATTGACGATCTGCGGCGCTAACCGCATACCCGATTATCAATGCGCAAGGGACTAGCATCGGCATGATATACCAACCGTGGTTCCCGGTGATGACAAAGAAGACGAACGTCGTGGTAGCCCACCATACTAGAAACAGCGGTTTCTCGAGTTCGTCCTGGGACCACGCGTATAAGAGGCCAGCAGCAAGTGCCGGGAAGAGCAGGTAGACCCATGGATCAAAAAACGTGGGAAATTCTCGGAAATACGGATATCGCATGAACGAAAAGAGCGTCCCTGATTGGGTGACGAATGCATTTCCCGTAGCTCGACCCACGACCTGCGTCAGAAAGATCTGCTGGATGAATTCGTTCCCATATCTGAACCATGCATACAGTGGCCATGGCAGTGCAATGGCCGCGGTCACCCCGATCAGTGTCACTCCTTCTCGGGTAACGAAATCCCGAATATAATAGAGTGCCACTGGAGCCACTGCGATCACGAATATACCTGCATTAAATCCCTTCGAAAGGAGCGCTAATCCTGCTGCAATTCCGATGAGAGGCAATCGCTCGGAACGTCGGTTCGTGAGTGTCGTCCAAGTCAGGTATACGAACAGAGTACCGAAGAACAGTAAGGGGACATCAGTACTACCAGTCCGTCCACCGTGTGATCCGATAACGATCAGTGGTGATGTAAAAATGATGGTTGTTGCGACCAATCCTGACTTTCTATCCGATAGCTGTTTTCCGAACCAGTAAGTAAGCATTCCTGAGAGAATTGCCAACGTCGCAACCGGTAATCGGATCGCAAATCGCGTATCATTGAACAGTTTGATAGATATCGCTTGCAGCCAGAACACTAAGGGCGGCTTTTCAAGGAATGGCTGGAGTTCAATCCCTGGTTGTTGAGGATGGAAATATAGCTGGGGGATGAGCCAATTACCTGTCTCGACCATCTGCCACGCAACGTTCGCGTAGATCGCTTCGTCCCATCTGATAAGCGGATGGTAGCCCACTGTATAGACGAATACATACGCGCCGATCACGGCGATACTCAATAGATACCAGATATCAGTTCCATTGGAGACAATCGCGTTCTTCGTCGACCGTCCCAATCGATCCGGACGGGGGAGACGGAACTGTAGTGAAGACGTACCACTTTCCCCAGAGCGTGTAGAGCGTTGTTCGTCTTCGATTTGTTCAACCCGGCTCATATATTTTCAGCCATAACTCGCCAGGTATACAGACTCTCTGCGACATAGTTGACGACCATTCCAGCGCCGATCCCAATCATGTTTGCAACCGTCGGCCACAAGTCAATCCCCCGGAGTTCGAGTGAGACTTCTATGACGTTTGTCAAACAATAGAGTACCAAAAACGCGATCATGAGTCCGACCGCGCGGACCATATGCGACTTTATCCACCGCCGGCCGGATGCGATCGCACCGATCCGACCTTCGTTGGCGAACGTCCACCGGTCGTTGACAACAAACATAGTCGAGATAGACATCTCTGCGCCGACCGCTTTCGCGGCGAGTGGCCCGAAACCGATGGTCGTCGTCAGTATTGCAACGATAATCGTTTCGATCGTCGCTCCGACGATGCCGACGGAGACAAATTGGCTGATTCGTGCTCGATGAAGGAGCGCATCAATTTTTGATTCAGTCGTCATCTTCGCTATCAAATCCGGCTTTCGTTAGTGTCGAATGGTTGGTTTTCGTGATGTTCCGGAACCGTGGACTTGTTGCGATCGCGTCGGTCCGTCGCTTGACATCGAAGAGCGCTGTCGCCAGCTCGAGTGCTGTCGAGACTGGATTAACTGTTGAGTCAGGGTGGTCTTTCCAGTCGACGGGAACCTCAGCTATATCATACCCAAGTGATCCGGCGACGCTTACAAACTCCAAATCCCAGGCGAACCCGGCCTCATAGCAATGATGCCCGATAGAGTTCCACGCTTCCGCGCGGACGGCCTTCGCTCCACACTGATAGTCCCGACACTGTGTTGGAAGCAGTTTTCGAGCGGCGAATGCGAACACATCGCCGAGAAATCGGCGGATAGTGGTCTGGTGGGCAATGATGTGTGAGGCGGGATGGCGACGAGACCCAATGCTCACATCGGTTCGGGAATCGCTGACATGTCGAACAACATTATTTAGTGATGCTGCTGGAATAGATCCGTCCGCATCAGCAAAGGCGAGTACATCCGTTTCTACTGCGTCGAATCCTTCCATGATCGCGCCGCCCTTTCCGCGCCGGTTGGTCGAAACGTTGACGACATCGGCCACGTCTTTAAGCCGGTCGACGTGCGCCTGTTTGGGGGCGTCTATTTCAACGCGAATGATCTCTGGAGTGAGTATGTGGCGAATTCGTTCGATATAGTGTTCGAGGGTTAGAATATCTGGATCGTATGCAGGGATGATAATACCGATCGATGGGTCAGTTGTCATCGTCGAACCCCAATTCTCGCAGTGAAGTCTTCACCTCATGCCCTCCGTGTGTCCGTGTGAGATGATCCCACGCGTCCCATCTCGCTATATTGGTTTGGAATGTTTTTCATATGGCCGATATAACACAGATCACAATGACACTGACGGTCCTTGCTGGATGCATATGAGGTAGTCCTAACTGCAACTATCTTTAAAAATAGTTCAGATGTTGGTAGCAGGGATCTATTGAGAACTGACGCGCCGTTACCAGTACGAACTCGAAGAACGCGGGTCTATCGGATTCAACCTCAATCATGCAGTGACCGGTGTCGGTGGGACACCGACTACCCCGCTACCTGAGTACCAGGTTCAGCCTGAACCGATGGACTTTGCAGTCTCGCTTCGACCGTTCGCTAATGAGGATCCAATGGAACTATCAAAGCGGCGACTTCCATCAACGGAGAGTAGTCGATAGGTGCAGATCGACATCGTCGTTCACCCATAAGTCGGTCCAGACGGGACCAGCAATTATCATACGCAACCTTAGAAAATCTATTAGCAGTATGGATCGGCATTTTGCATCAATCACCGCGTGAAATCGTGTTCTTCGTGCGGCCAGACGCTCTGCATCACCGAGTAGGCCTCCAATCAGATATCGATCATCGTCTGTATTAGCCATTGAAACGTTGATCACGGCGTAGCCACCGCATGTCACAGTATTCGTTGCGAGTCATCAACCTTCCTACTGGCCGTTATTCTCTGGGTCGAGAGATTGATGTTCAGTTCTCGACCTCGCCATCTTCCCATCCTTCGGAGAATATGCGCTCGTCGGGAACTCCCAACTCATCGAGATGCTCCTTGGTGTCGACGACCATCTGCGGGACGCCACAGACGTAGAAATCCCTGTCAAGCCCGTCGAGACGGTCGTTGAGGTGTTCTTGTACGTGTCCGGTTGGGCCATCCCAGTCCTCGTCGGAAAGCGAGTAGACTACCGAGAGTTGACTGTACTCAGTAGAGAGCTGATCGAGGGTTTCACGGTACATGATGTTCTCTTGGTTTTTCTCGCCGTAGAAGAAATGAACCTCACCACCCCCGACCTCGAGATACTGTTTGAGCATCGCGATCATTGGCGTGATCCCCGTCCCTGTCGAGACGAACACGACGTCTCTATCCATATCCTGCAGGGTGAGATTTCCTCCGAGGTCGCCAAGAGTTATCGTGTCGCCGGTTTTGCGCTCATGCATATACACTGAGGCGGTTCCGTCGTCATAGCGTTTAATGGCGAGCGTGATTTTGTTGCTGCCCGGCGTATTGGTGGCGGTGTATGGCCGGACGACCTCCTGGTCCTCGTCCTCATCAGGGTCGTCCTGTTCAAACTGGACTGTCGTATGCTGTCCGGGTTCGAATTCAAAGGGCTCGTCGGCTTCAACGACGAACTGTTTTACCTGTGGGGTCATCTGGTGGATCGATGTGATCGTCGCTTCGAACGACATATGGGGATAACCGATGGCAAGTCTCCTAAGTGGCAGGTTTGCGGAAAATCGAGACAGAGCAACGCTGGAGAACTATTCCATCTATCAACGTGAGTGCCGTGGAAGGTATAGAACGGCACGTTATAGCGGATGCCTTCTTCTGCTTCTGGAACGGCCGACTTGATTAGCTCACGAAGTTGTTCGAGCGTCGGACGGGCTTCGGTGCCCGCATTGGCAATGTATGAATCGACGTTTTTTGGCGTTGACATTCCATCGTCACCGTAGTCTACACACGGATTGCTCCGTCATAATGAAACCGACGAGTCTCAGTGTTGACCGTTATATTCCATACTACCAGACACCAATCCGCCGTCACGCTGAAGAGTTCCTTTGTATGTTCTCTCCGTCGCCGTTTCATCGGCGTCATCGATCCTCCCGGCTCCATGTCTGTTACCGCTGGCGGCTCCAGCAAAGACACTACTGGCGATTACCGCTCCAATTCCTCCCAACACGTATCGTCTATTGAACGTCGCTCGTCTCATGATTGATCACCCTTCGAGGGTCTACTATCTTACGTTCAGCCCGAGCATAGACCTTCTGTAGAACGGTACGAACGGTCGCTGCCTACGTGCACTACTGATCTTGCTATAACGCTCATTCGAGAAATAGACTGCCACTCATAGGATTATCGTATAGCCCTCCACTCTATTTGAGCATAAAATCCCTACAGGCGATCTGTAAGCGTTAGGTCCATTTATCTACAATTTCTCTGCTGGTTCCAATGGGTGTGATTCGAGGGGTGGCATTGGTTCGATCGGTGGACGAAGATCCCAGGTGTGGGTCTCGATCGAGAGATCCTGAGCTTCAAGGGTGACCTCATACAAGATATCACACCCGCACATACACCGTTCGGGGCCATTGTCGAGGATGATCGCGTGTTCGCCGTGCAGGTTAAAGTCTGGATCGAGCTAGTCCTGCCGGTCAGCAGTGATAGTCGGGGCGTTGAGTCCGTTCATATTTAGACCAGAGGTTGGGATCCTGCCATAGATATCAAGTAGTGTTACTAGAATCGGATCGTGTTTCGATATTAGAGATGTCTAATCACAGGTGGTTTTACATAACTGTTTCTCAGCAGTACGAGACTATAGACTTTGCTTCTCCAATTACTAAGGAAAATATGGCTGTTTTATGTATTCTAAATGGTTGTTCAGGACCTTTATTTTGTTATGCTACCTACAAGAGTTACATTCAGCGATCGATCGTTTCCGCTGGATGTAACAGAGGAAACACTAACAATGTCACTACAAGCATTAGTTGTAAGCAATAATATAATTCAAGTACAGGCTCCAGGTTTCCTTCAGGAAACCATCGCAAACATCATCGCGTTTATCCCCGCGATCATTGGTGCCGTCATCATCCTCCTGATCGGCTGGATTCTCGGCCGAATTTTCGGGAGTATTACTACTCGAGTCCTTGAGAGTATCGGCCTCTCAGATCACACTCAGCGCACGCCACTTGGAAGTGAGACGGATCCCGATGGTGGTATTGCCAGCGCAATCGGTACGCTCGTCTCGTATATCGTATACTTCTATGCTGCACTCGCTGCAGCTGATGTGCTCGGTATCGCTATCCTTTCCGAATCCCTTTCAGAGATTGGTGCATTCCTTCCGGTCATCTTCTCAGCCGCGGTTATCCTTGTTATCGGCTTTATCGTCGGCGGAAAGCTCGGTGAGATCGTCACCAATATCGTCAGAGGCTTCGGGCTTAACACCTATATTCGAGATACTCCCTTAGAAGGCGTTACTACCTCCGCTGGAGGTATTGGGAACGCTACTGGAAAGCTCGTTGAGTACGCTGTGTACTTCTTCACGTTGTTGACAGCAGCAGACACGCTCGGTATCACCGCTCTCTCACAGTTGCTGAACGACTTTGCGGCCTTCGTTCCTGCGTTGATCGGAGGTCTACTCGTGTTAGTTGTCGGTGTCTTCGTCGCGGATGCCCTCGAAGACATCGTTGCGAGTGTTGACGCGAGCCGGCTGACGACATTAGCCGGACTCGGTGTGAAACTGTTCGTCTACTACATCACGATCACGATCGCGCTGGATACGATCGGCTTCAGCACGGCTGTGTTGACGACATTCTTCACGGCAGCAGTAACGGCACTGTTTGGTGCACTTGGTGTGGCCCTAGCACTTGCCGTTGCCATCGGTGTTGGTTGGGGGAGTAAAGACTACGTCGCAGAGAACATTGACGACTGGATGGCCAGTGCACGCCGGAGTGTCTCGGGACTCGACGAAGAGTCACCCACCCGATCAAACTCGGGACATGGTGAGGATCCACACACACGGTCACGCGATGATTTCGATTCATCAGACCCAACTGACGATTAGGGAACTCCTTCTGTAAGTAGGAGATCCTGGCAATCCATTTTTCCTGATTTAGGGTACTACCGGGGAGTCTGAGTACACTCCATCCGTAGACAGGGCTATAGCGGAAGCCGCCGGGATTAGGCTCGGAGAGACCGGCGCCATTGCAACCGACTCGTATCGGGAGACGAATCTGGCGGATGTGTACGCAGCAGGAGATTGCGTGGAAGCCGAACACGTCGTTACCGGCGAACCGGTCTACGTTCCGCTGGCATTGACCGCAAATCGATCCTAATTGTGGATGAGGAGGGTGAGGTGTAGATGTCGATGAGAATGATGCATTAGCCTCAGATCGAGAGGCCATCGAAGAACTCCATCGTTCGGTCGAAGACTTCGCTCGATATGGGCGTCGAATTTCAGATCTGTCAAATGACCATCGATCTGATGGACTACGATGAAGACGACTTCTACGACGGTGTTACTACCGGCGTCGGTGCCGCGACGGCGCTCCAGGATGCTGGTCGTCCTCCCTCAAAGACTATTGACGGGGAGGGAGAATGAGTTACTTAGTATGAGTTCACGAACATCAGAAGAGTGTGTAACACTGGCTGCTGATACAGCAGCGGACCAAGATGCGCGATCACATGCGATTCACGAACTCAAGCTAGCAAACGAGTGCGATGAGCTTGCCAAACTCGTCTTGAACGAGAATATCGAGACCCAATTTCGTCAGCAAGCGCTACAATCTCTCGAGACACCGCAGTGTGATTCAATGCTTCAGCGGCTTGTTGAGGATGACTCTCTCCCTCAGTCTCTACAACAGGAGGCCGAGAAACTCCTGGAGGAGACCGAGAACTCGTAAGAGGCACCTTCGGGTAATCTCGAGGGCTGAGTCTCATATTGATTATTGAATAACTGTGGGTCGTGGGATTCTGATCCCGGCACCAGATATCCTGAACGCAGACCGACGAACAATATCGGCAACGATGGGCTCTGGATTTCAAACGTGGGTGAAGTCAACCTAGTCGTTGAGACAGAGAAGAGTACTGCATACACTATCGATCCTGGCCAGGCGGGTAGGTATATGGATCAACTGGCAGGTTCGCCTTCAGTGCAGTAGTTAGGCCAGTTCGTGATCGTCGAGGTTTCCCAGTAGTGGGTGATGTATCCAAGCAAGGCATCGAATGATACGTGTTCGCTCTCTTAGAGACCAAGGCCGACTTCGCCCACCGAGAAGATCGGACGGTCGCTCTCATTTCCACGGGTTCGGCACGAGGTCAGCCTGCACCCGAGCGCCGACCTCGATCCGACAGTCCGAGCGCGGTTCAGCCACACAGAGCAGGACGTACCCGTCTTGCCGGTGTCGGGGTTTGAGCCCCCGTGGCCGTTCAACGTGGACAAGGTCCCCCTCCAGCAGACGCCCTGTACAGGTGCCGCAGGCGCCGTACAGACAGCCATAGGGGACGCCGAGCTCTTCACGCTCGGTGGCGTTAATGACCGTCTCCGACTCGGCGACACCGACGGTCGCTTCCTGGCCGTTGCGCCACTCCAAGGTGACCCGATACATCGGCGGCTACTGCCAGACGTCGCTGGTACAGTCGCCACCGGGCCATCGAATTTCGTGGGCACGGGCCGGGCCACCGGGCGCGTCACCAAAGTCGACAACGAACTCCTCGTCGAGTTCCATCTGCCCCTCCTCAGGGTAGACGTCCGCCTTCAGCATCAGCGATCCCTCCTCGCCGATTTCGGGGTAGAACTGGTTGTCCCATGAGGAGAACAAGGAGGTAGTCCAGTAGAGCCGCCGCCCGTCACGGGACAGTTGGAGCATTTGAGGGGCACCCCGGATGTCATGACCCGCAACTTCTTGTCGGTCGCCGAAGTTGCCCCCGGCCCACACCTGATCCACCAATCGGGGATTGCCTGTGTCACTGATATCGTACATCCGCACGTCACCGTGCAGCCAGTTCGAGAAGAACATGTATTGGTCATCAAGCGACAGGAGGAGATCGGTCACGAGACCGGGAACAGGCATATCCCAGTCTGGATGCTCGCGGTCCTTGATGTCGATCACTTTCTCCCACCCCCAGTTTCCGTCGTCCTCCTCCCAAAATCGGACGACATTCGAGGAAAGTGCAGCGCCCACGTATCCCTCTGTTTCCTCTGGGTTGTGGGGCATCCGGATCTCCAGCGGGATCAGCCCTTCCTCACCAAAGGTGAGCGTCTGGCGGTGTTCTTTGGTCTCCCAGTCCCAGATATGGATGCTGTCGCCGTACTTGCCGGCCTCCACATCCTCCATATCGAAGCCAGGGTAGTAGGTCTGTGGCGCCGCCCACTCCGTCGAGAGCATGACGCCGTGTCGGGGCTGGTACCAGTAGTCGTAGTTCATCTCCATACCACCGCGGTCGCTCTCCCAGTGGCCGTCGATGGAAAAGTCGTCCTGATTGAGCTGGAGGAAGCCACCAGGGAGTTCGCCGTCAGCGTTGCCAAGCATACTGATGACGATTTTCCCTCCGGGAACGCAGTGAACGGTGTGGGGTGCCGAGAGGTCGTACTCGAACACGTCCTCGGGTTTGATTACCTTCTCGATCGCCGGCTGTCGGGGATCGGAAGCGTCGATGATGTGAATTCGCGAGGAGCGCTGACCAGGGACGATCAGGTGATCGCGGGTCAGTCCCTCGGCATGGCACGACGACGAACAACTGTTCCAGCCGAAGTGGTGAAGTTCGTCACCCTTGTTCGGCATCTCAACGGTGTCGATCAATTCGGCATAGGTGTCGGAATCGGGGTCCACATCCACAACGCCAATGAAGTCCGGGCTATCGACGTCCATCCCAACCCGGGGTGCCATGACAAAGGCGGTCTTCTCGCGTTCGGATTCCGTACGCATTGCCGCGGGTGTTGGATAGCCTGGCCCCTCCACCTCGTGGTGTTCATGCCCGTGTGTCTCGGTCGAGTGACTGGGCTCATCAGTACTCATGGTAGTATATAGCACAGTCAACTTGACCATAGATAGTAATTTCGCTCGTTTGGGTACAGGGATGATACTAACGGTTGCTTGGAGCGCGTGTTTAAGCGTGTCTCGTACGGATTTTCGTATCTCTTCTCAGTTTGCACCCCTATCTAACGGGTGTTTCAGTTGGGACGGTAGTATACTACTAGAATTTCATCAAGATTGGATCCCCACTCTCTACCGCGCCGACGATAGGTTCCCGATTCGTCGTCCTTCTCAGTAATTGGGGTATCGTTCTGATCACATGGAGGACTGTCTCTGTTCCAGACAAGATACCCAACACCAGTAGATATCTAGTGGCCACCAGAAACGGAATGGAGACCGACGATACCAACGAGAATCACGCTGATGAATCCGATCCGAGCAAGGGTTGCAGGTTCATCAAACAGGACGATTCCAAGCGAAGCCGTCCCAACAGCACCGATACCAGTCCAGACAGCGTACGCCGTGCCTATAGGGAGGTCTTTGATTGCCTGTGACAATAGAACCATGCTAATGATGAGGGCAATAGCAGTACCAAACGTCGGGACTGGTTTTGAAAAGCCGTCTGAATATTCGAGTCCAATCGCCCATCCGATCTCAAACAAGCCAGCCAGTATCAAGAGAGGCCACGACATCTCATCGTTTAGCTACTCATTCAGTCGAACTATATCTTCTGCTAACCTACCGACTTGATGATTGGTTTTGCCGAGATTAAGCACATTCTCTGTTTGATTGACCTCTATATGCACCACCTCATTCCTATCGCAGTCTAAGGATTTCAGTAGAGTTACCTATATCTCATCTGTGGCTGTGGACACGGATTCCCATCTCTTTACGTAATTAACCTTGTGCAACAAAACGATCATGAATGTGAGGTATTGTACAAGGTGGCTCTTATTGAGGAGCGACTACCCTCAGTTGGATCTAATCAACGGATACGCCCCTCCACTACCGGCTGACATTATAAATATTAATCTGTTGACTTCAATCAGATCCTCAGAAGAGGGGCGAATTCGTAAAGATCGGTTTATCAATGGTGAGTACGTCAATACTATCTTCTTTGCGTGATCTACATTGTGACGAATAACATTCGGCACGCTGCCAGTGTAGTGTTTCAGAGATAATATAGTGATATTAAATTTCCTCCCGAGAATCGCTGGGTCAGTCGTTAGAAGTTTGATCGTAATATATCCACTCATCCAATAGCTATAATATCATTCGACATATAATAACAAGCAATATTTAAGTTCCATGTGTCATTTTGTCTAATTACTCTGAGAGTAGATCTCAGAATGAGACTTACAATGGATAGAAAACACATACTCATTCTCCTCATGTGTACTGTGGTTCTAGGAGCAGGCTGCACCAACATGGGAGGCGATGACGGAGGAAATGGTACTGGAGGCGATCAAACACCTTCTGAAAGCGAAGACCTTGAGAACGAACAGAACGAGAGCCGTAACAGCTCGGGCTCACCATTTGGTGAATCTAACGAGTCAGAGGCAGACAATGAGGCTGATTCCAACTCGTCAGCAGCGAATTCACAATCCGACGAAGGGAATAGCGGCGAATCGACCCGTGACTCAGACACCGGAACCTCGGCTGAAAGCAACTCTAACACTGAAACGTCGGACGAAAGCACCGAAAATACCAACACAGAACCGGACTACTACTCACTCACCGTAACGATCGTCGATGCGAATGATGAGCCGATAGAAGGCGTCGATGTCACAGCCACGCACGATGACTCAGGTGGGGAGCGAACACTCACGACCGATGCGGATGGGACGGTTGTCTTTAGTGTCACCAATGGTCAGTTCACGCTCACCTCAACACCTGATGATGGAAGCCAAATCACCGAGACGGTGACAGTCGATGGCGATACATCGTCCACAGTTGAGAGTGATGCCTCTGGCGACAGTGGTGGGCAGGAACAAGAACAAGAGAACGAGGAACAGACCAACGACGAGAGTGGGGATAGTGGCGACGGAGATAGTGATCCAGAGCCCGAAGACGAGAGTAGTGACTCTGGCTCCGATTCATCCATAGATTCGGATTCGGACACAAACAACGACGCTGATCCGGACACTGATTCAAATTCGGATTCATCCACGAGTTCGAACTCCGATGACGAGTCGGAATCGAACGCTGATTCGAACTCTGAATCTGACTCAGATACTGAGACCCTGTCCAGATCGAACAATTCAGGTGACGACTCCGGCAATGACTCCGACCTAGATTCAGACGGCGACGATGAAGAATCACCGGAAGAACCACCAGAGGAGCCACCGGAAGAACCGCCCGAAGAGCCGCCTGAAGTAGATTTGAATTGCGATGACTTCGATACGTGGGAAGAGGCTCAGGCTGCCTACGACGAATATCCTGACGATCCCTACGGGCTTGACCCCGACAGCGATGGAATTGCCTGCGAGACGTTACCCGGCGCTCCGAATAACGCGTAGGACGATCAGAATGGGGATTATTGCTTTACTGGGCCGAACTTTGTCATACTAATCTGGTTCGACAAGCCCTAATATAGTCTCCTTCTCATTCCTCGATATAGATTATTTATTCTAGCCAATCAATGATTATAGAGTGATAACTGGCTATTTAGTCTGTGGACAAAGAAAGAGAAAAGCAAAGTGAGTCAGATGATTGTTCTATGACAATAATATATCTGCTAACTCTTCAGTGTCAGCAACGGTAATATCTGGTTGATGAATCCAGCTCCCATACGGGTTCTCATGCCTGTTAAGAAACGCTCCGCGCATTCCGATTGCCTTCGCCCCCACGAGATCGAATGTGTGAGAAGTTACGAATACGACTTCATGCGGTGCGACACCGAATCTTTCACAGCACAGATCATACGACGCTCGGTGTGGTTTGTACGCGCCAGCATCAGCGACTGACACAACCCCATCAAGCTCTGTCTCGAAGTTTGGACGTACTGCATTGAGCATGTCCGGGTCGCCGTTCGAAAGTCCGACTAATTTGTACTCCTCGCCTAAGCGATCCAGAGCTGAGTCTACGTCCGGATAGGGTTGAAGGGTCTTCCACTGCCGGATGATTCGACGGATTTCCTCGTCAGGGACGTCGAGCCCGAGTTGCTCTATTCGGTAACTGAGCGCCCGACGACTAATCTCCTTGAAAGGTGTATGGGGTCCGGGAATCAACGAATCAATCATCGAGTCTCGGAAGTGCATCGCTAGATATCGTCGTAGTAAGATTTCCGGGTCATAATCGCATCCATGATCGGTCAGCAATTCATCTAATGCAGGGATTAGTGTCGATTCACGATCGAGCAACGTATCCCACAGGTCGAAGGCAAGAACGCTCGCCTCTTCTTGGATCGTTTCCGCAGCAATCTTGGACATTTGGCGAGTGAATATACGGCCATCTATACAATAACATTATGTATTATGGAGATTATCGAAATAAATTTATCAATGAAGAGATAATTGAGTACATGATTGAATCGAGTGCTACAGATAAGACAGACTAGGTGCTCTGAGACTTAACTGCGAGTTGCCCACAGGTGAGCCGATCACGAGGCCATCTGAAGATGAAACTCGAAATAGATAGTTCCATGAGAATTTAGACCACCTGTCGATGTGCCATCAAACGCAAAGTAGATAGTCTGAAATGTCTGATTACGTCGGTTTCCCATAGGAAACATTAAGCCATCAGCACACCTTGAGGTAGTACTGAACATTCACTCCGGTGAGATGTATCAGGAGTAATTATGAAAACGTCAAACGGGATTGACAGTGTGCGAAATAGCGAGAAGAGTACCAGGGAGGGATGGCGATGATTAGTGAATCCCTTAGCTATCTCAGAGGAAGCGAGGACCTCTGGAGAACAGTGATTATTGGTGGAATCCTCTCACTGTTTGGATTCCTGATTGTACCCTTGTTCGCAATCACAGGCTATCTCGTTCGTGTTCTTGACCGGACTGCGAGTGGTAACGATGAAGCGCCCGGTTTTGAGGACTGGAGCGAGCTGATCGTTGAGGGTGCGAAGGCAAGCGTAATCATGTTTATCTACGCGTTCGTCCCTGTGATCGTTCTGATCGCGTTCGCCCTGAGCGCCGGTCTGCTCGGGTCGACCGGTAGCGACATCCTCGGAACGATCGGCGGACTTGGTATCTTCGTGGGCATGTTGCTCTGGCTTGGATTGAGCCTACTTGCGGCATATGCCATTCCCGCAGCACTGGCGAACTTCGCGGAGAAGCGGACCTTAGTGTCTGGATTCGAGGTCAAGACCATGCGTCGCGTGCTGATGGACAAGACTTACGCTACCGGTTGGCTGATGGCATTCCTTGTCATCATCGGTGGGGCCGTTGTCTCCGGCCTACTCAACGTGATTCCGATCCTCGGCTTCATCGCTGGTGCGTTCGTAGGGTTCTACGCCATCGTAGCAGCCTACTATATCATCGGCCACACTTGGGCTGACATCGAACAGATTCCCATTCGGGACCGTCCCGAACCACAGGAACAAGCTCAGATCTAACTCGCTCTTTTTTTAGTACTCACATTCCTGATGACTATTTAAAGACGGCCATTTTCGAACATTCCTGGCTTGAGAACTCCTAAGAGTTCTCGGCCCGTATTACCGAACGAAATGGCGACGAATCGAACGCTCGGCGGTGGTCTCCCGAGCGGGGTTGGTGATCACCGAGGGTGACTATTGAGTGCCCGAGCGGGAATGATATTGCCTACAATGATTCGGACCGGCGAGATTTAGCTAAACTGACCAAGCGAGGTCTGGTTTTCCTTAAGCGACCGAGCATCAATGCCGAGCGTCGTTTCGATATGAGTGGCGAATGCGTCAGCGAATCCGTGTTGCGTGAACACTTGCTTTGGATTTAACGTTTCGACAGTCGCAGTGAGTTCACTAAAATCGCTGTGATCGGAGAGTACGAACGTCTCATCGTAATCACCACGATATTTGAACGAGTCTTCGATGGCCCAGCCGGAAAAACCAGCCTTCAGTGCACCGGTGTTTTCGACGATGTGATCGACGAACGAGAGCTTGTTCGTCTGTGCTGGAAGAACCAATACATCTCCAGCTCCGATCGTCACATCACGGCCGTAGCGCTCGGCGGCAAACTCAACATTGTGGATAGATTCAATAACGTCGTTCAGTTGCTCGATAGCTTCAGTCACAAATAATCGGTCACGCTCGGATCGAGCAACGAGCAACTCGAGTTCCTGTGCACGTCCAAGCGTGTAGCCAAACAGGATAACGGGTGTATCATTGCTATCGTTCAACCAGTCGATGATACGGCTTTCGAGTGTCCCCTGATCCTCGAAGACGTACTCCGGTTTCCCATAGGTGGATTCAGTAACGAGTACGTCGACATCGTGCTCAGCGGCAACTGCTCCAGCGTCGAACCCGTCGAGAGCGAACCGATTCCGTGTCGAGAAGTCGCCAGTATAGAGGTAGGTCGTTCCATCGCTGTCCTCGATAATAGTAGCGCACGACCCCGGAACGTGACCTGCTGATACCTGCTCGATCGCTGGATGTGACGTACGCGACAGCGATCCCTCATCCTCTCGTCGGGCAGCGGCAAGTCGGGCAGTAAGATCCGAACAGATCACGTCGGTTGGGGCTCGCGTGTACAGGTGGTCACCATGGGCGTGACTGAGAACGACGACATCGCCATTAGGTTCGGTCGCATCTGCGACGACGGTTTCCCCAGTTGTGAGGTCGATTCGTACTCCGTCACGGAGACTGACCGCTTCTGTTGCCGTCATCGGTGGTTGCCCTCAAGTTGCGTTTTCCACACCAGTACCTCGTTCCTGTGATCGATCATCACTGTTATTGTTCCTCGTAAAGGCGTTCGACGCGCTCGAATTGATCAGCGTCCTCAGGACCGAGATCGTCGCGGAATCCACCAAATCGAGGGAACCGGAGTGCGTACCCCGAATCGTATGTCGTCGATTCTTGGATCTCTTCGTATTCGACCTCGATGACGACTTCTGGGCGAAGTTTCGCTGTTCGGCCATCAACTGATTGAATCAGTGGCTCGAGTTTTGCTGTAATTTCGCGGAGTTCAGCATCGGTCAGCCCCGAGAACATTCGCCCGACCTCGCGGAGTTCTTCGTGCTCGGTGTCCCAGCAAGCGAGTCGCAGACGACCTAACCAGTCGCTCTTGCGACCCTCGCTCCATTTCGCCTGTACAACGACGAGATCGAGCGGTTCCATCATCGGTTTCACTTTCAACATATAGCCGACACGCGATCCCGGCTGATAGGGAGCGTTCATGTTTTTCACGATCAGGCCTTCCTGACCGGCCTCCAGTGCGTCGGCGTAGAACGCTTCGGCTTCCTCAACCGACGTTGGTCGGAGATTCTCCGCCCGCTGGATCGTCGCTTCATTTCTATCGTGGTCGATGAGTCCTTCGAGACGTTCGATTCGTTCGGATAGTGGCCTATTGACGAGGGGTTCGCCGTCATGATAGAGGAGGTCGAAGACGTGAACGGTCGCAGGATACTCTGCCGCCATCTCTTCGATATCGTTCTTTCGCTTGATGCGCTTGGAAAACTCCTGGAAGGGGATCGGACTGTCCGTTTCAGGGTCATACGCCACTACTTCAGCCTCGATAATGGCATTCTTGGCGATGATTTCCTCACGGACGGCAGCGACGATATCCGGAAACTGAGTCGTGACGTCCTCCAGTCGCCGGGTGAACACGCGAACGTTATCGCCATCGATATGAATTTTCGTCCGCATCCCGTCGTATTTGTATTCGATGAGTGGCTGCTCGGTCGCGTCGAGTGCGTCGGCGACATCCTCGGCCTTCTGGGCGAGCATGGCCTTCACTGGTCGGAGTAGTTCAACGTCGAGGTCCTCGAGTCCGTCACGACCCTGCTCGCGGGCGGTCTCACCAACAGTCCGAAAATCGTTCGTGACTTCGTAGGCTCGTTCGACAGTTTGGATCGCTTCGTCGGAGCCATCGAGAAACGCTGTGGCGAGGGCATCACGAATCGTCCCTTCCCCGACTCCCAATCGCATTGCGCCGACGATGGTTCGGACGATATACCGGGCCTCGTTCGGTTCGGCGTCTGCAAGCAAATTCGCAATATCATTGATGCGTCGGTCTTGACTCCCGGTTCCTTCGTATTCGGTGAGGCCACGAAGGGTCTCATAGACGGTCTGGATATCGAGCGTGTCAGAGACGAGGGTGGTCTGAGCGCGGTTTTCGATAGCGTTTGCGGCGGCGTCTCCAAGATCGCCGGTTTCGCGCCACCACGACTCTATCTGGTCATTGTTGACCCCGGTCGCGTTCGTGATCGCCTGAGCGGTGAGCGACGAGGAGACGCCGAGTTCATCGTGTTCCCAGGAGGCAAAGAGACGACCACGTGCGAGTTGGGTAAACTCTGGCAGCAAGTCACCTGCCTCACCGAACGCATCGGCTACAATATCGGTTTTTTCGAGCGTCGATGATGTTGCATCGAGGTGGTCATACATCTCGACCAGCCGGCGATACTCCATTATAGAAATCAACGGGAAGAACCCGCAAAAGGGTACGCATTGCAGTTTCCGGCCATCAGAGAGGGGAGCTGCTTCTGGTGGTGCAATCGGTGCAATCGTAGTTCTCGTAGGACAGCTCCAAAGGTGGTAGAATAGTGGACTCCAGTCGGATTACGCTACACCACTCCGATTTGGGTTGTCAAGCTCCTGTTAATCATTGGTACTCGTTGTACCAGGCAAGAATGTCGCCGATCTAGAACCCTTCGGTGGGTATCTGGAAATACGCTCTGCGTGCGACTCGCGCTAAATGTGACTATTCTGGGATGGCTTCAACATTTTCCCACGTTCGCTCTCTGTTCTACGTCGCGGGATCGGCCTCTGTTTCGACTATCTCGCTCGCGCGACCAGTGAGGACTGCATTGACCACTGCGCCCAACAGCAGAATAACGGCGCTGAAGTATAGCCAGGTGACTAACAGGAGGATGCTCGCGATGAGATTGCTGTCGCTTCCACCCAGAGAGGCGTATACCTGAAACAGTACCTGCAGGATCGCCCATCCGATCGCTCCAAAGAGGGCCCCTGGAAGTACCTCACGTGGCTCGACGTCGATCTCCGGAAAGAGGTAGTACATCGGAAAGAACGCAATGAGGAGACCTCCGATAAGCAAGAGCGGTACTACGAGCCCGATGAACGGAATGAACGAAAAGAACGCGACGATATTAGTGGCGGCGACCATCGCAACGATCCCCACTGTGAGTGTTACGAGCATCACCAGTCCATTTTTGATTTGGCCGACAAACGACTCTTGGGCGGTCGTTTCGTAAATCTCCGAGAACGCGGTATCTAACCCACGAAACACTTTGAGCGCGCCCCAAACGAGGGTGAGGATCCCGATTATCGATGCGGTAATCGTTGAGCCGGCACCGGCGCCTGACTGCTGTTCGATCATCACCTGGATGACGCCACCGACTGACGGAGAGACGTTAGTAGTCGCAACTTCGATGACCTGTTGTTGCAGTTGGGGATCAACGTACGAGACAGCAAGGAGAACGAACATGAGCAGTGGAACTAGCGAGACGAACGCGCTGTAGGCGATACTTCCGGCCAAGAAGGTGACGTTCTTGTCGCTGAAGACATCTTTGACCAATTTCGCTTGTGAGACGACCGACTGAGTATCCATGCATCTGTATTTCAGCCCACACAGTTAATCTGTGGGCTTGATACGACTTATCTCCGTAGTCCGCATATTCCGGTGGCCAGTCGAGTATTGAAGCCCATCGAGAGCATGGTGGGGATCCTGAGGTTGATGTCCCCTATCAGTTCCTGTACTACTTCTTTGAGGAAAGCGACGAGCGAGTCAAGCGTGACCTCTCATGCTGGATCAAACTCCGATGTTCTAGAGTGGAGCAAGAACAGGTCTGTCACCCCGGACTGCTGCTGTTAACTGCCGGTAGAACGGACAAGGATACGGCTTTCCAGTAGGAGGTGCGAGACTTAGCAGCCATAGAGATACCCCAAATTGCCGCTGTGAACTACCCCGCCCTGCTCGGTCTGATGGCCTCGCTAGAGACGGGACTTCCTGTTTCAATGACGCGCTTTGCAGGAACCGAATCGGTTCCCGTAGGGAGCGCAGTCTCCGCAGGCGTTAATTCGGAGTGAACCACTCCTACTTCGCTGAGTCCGCGAGAAAGAATGTTGTAGGCGGCATTAAGGTCGCGATCTGCTTCGAACCCACACGAGGGACACGAATGTTTCCGATCCCACAGCGGCTTTTCGGTCGAAACGCCACAATTCGAACACTCTTTGGTCGTTCCACGCGGGTCGACGACAACGAAGTGCGTTCCTCCGCGTTCACACTTGTATTCAAGCATTTGGAGGAACGTTCCCCACGCTGCTCTGGCGCGATTGTGGCTGTTCGACGGGAGTTCGATCAATCCTTTCGCGTCGAGGTCTTCGACCGCTACAAGATCGTACTCCCGAGCGTAGTAGTTTGAGAGTTTGTGAAGAAAATCGCGACGCTTCCTTTTCAGGTCGGCATAGCGTCGTGCAACGGTCTGCTGTTGCTTTCGGTAGTTCGCTGACCCGTGTTGCTTCCGAGAGAGCTTACGTTGCTCGCGTTCCAACCGCTCGCGTTCCTTGGAGAGGTTGGGACCCTTGACAGAAGTTCCATCGCTATCGTGGGCGTACTTCAGGATACCCACGTCGATGCCGACGCACTTCTCGGGAGTCTCCGGTTTTGGCAATGCGTCGTTCTCGGTTTCGATCCCGAGGATGGCAAACCATTCGCCCGTGGGCTCCTGCTTGACAACGACCTCCTTGATCGTTGCGTCATCGGGAATCTCGCGGTGGTGAATTATTGGAATATCGCCAATCTTGGAAAGAGAGAGTACAGGCCGACCGCTCGTGTTGTTGAGCTTGAAGCCGGTTTGACTGTACGTGATCGAACGATATTCCTGCGGGGCCTTCCACTTGAGTTCGCCGACGTGGTAGCCGCTGTCCTTCCGCCCCTTCAGCGTCGAGAGGTTGTCGTACAACCGCTGAACGACTTTCTGAAGGACCTTCGAGTGAACATCCTTCAGTTCGCCCCACTCGCGTTTGAGGCCGGGAAGGAGAGACTGTTCGGAGTAAGCAGAGGTTCCGTCGACCCGGTTGAGTCTGTGAAGAAAGTGGTTGTAGACCTGCCGGCAGGTATCGACGGTCCACGCTAACCGCTCGTGGAGTTCGTCGGTGGGTTTGAGTCGATACCGGTAGTTGTAGCGCATAGTCTACTCGTCGTCAGATGGATCAGTGACACGGACGACTTTAACCGTCGCACCGGCCCATGTTTCAGGGACGTAGACATGCGCGCCGTTACCAGACCGTTTGGCTTCTGCTTCAAGAACTCCGTGTCCTTCGATCTCGTACCGATCCACTGAATGTATCTAGGAATATACACTCGTAAAGCTACCGATAGCACAAGTCCACAGGCCGCCAGTATCGAACGAAAGAAAGACGATGGTGGCGTTATCAAAACGCGGAGCGTTCTGATTGGCTAACGAGATGCGAAGCGTCTCGTGAACGCTGTATCTCCTTCTACTCGCTTTCCTCACTCACTTGGAGGAAGGGCCCTTAGCGACTGCGGTTAGGTACAGATATATTCCTAGATGGATTCGCTGACCCAATACGTTAGAGGAATAAAGACTGTCTCTCTGTCATTTTGATCGCTACTGTCCATAATCCCTAACTCGACTGGCAGTAGCGTACTGAGTAATGGATATCCTCATGGGTGTCGACGCCGGTACCTCAGTGATCAAAGCGATCGCCATTACGCCAGCTGGAAGCGAGAAGGCACTAGCTACGCGATCTCTTTCGACCGATCACCCAGAGCCCCGATGGGCTCAACAGGATATGAACACCGTCTGGGAGCAGACTGCTGGCTGTCTCGGGGATCTCCTCAAGCAGCTTCCACGTGATGTGACCATTCTTGGTGTGAGTATTGCAGGCCAAGGCGATGGCTGTTGGTTAATCAATCGCGATGGCGATCCCGTTCGCGATGCTATCCTCTGGTCGGACAGTCGGGCAAGCGAGTACATCGAGCAGTGGCGTACCGACGGTACTCTCGAAGAGATCGAACGTATCTGTGGGTCAGAGCTCTTTCCGGGGACTGTACTTCCGCTTCTTGCGTGGCTGTCCGATGAAGAGCCACAACGCCTCGAGACGGCAGCGACGCTTTTGTTCTGCAAGGATTGGCTCACCTATAAGCTGACTGGAGAGTGCACGACGGATCTGAGCGACGCTTCACTCCCACTACTGGACATTCACGACCAATCCTATTCGGATGCCGTCTGGGAGACTATAGGCTTAGCCGAGTACATGCATCTTCGACCGGAGTTACAGCCGGCGGGGTCCGTTGTCGGATCGATAACGGAACCTGCGGCAGCGAGGACTGGCATTCCAGTTGGAACGCCGGTTGTAATGGGACTGTTCGATGTCGCTGCATCCGCCATCGGGTGTGGTGCCGTCTCCGAAGGTGATTCGGTTTCCTCGATCGGGACTTCAGTAGTCAACCAATCGCTAGCATCGACACCACGCGTCGATTCGACGACGATCCAGGTCGCTCTGTGGGACGATCTCTACACGGAGGCGATCGGCTCAAACGCAGGCACTCGGAGTATCGAGTGGGTACGCAGCGAAATCGTAAATGAAGGCAAAGTCAGTTATTCGGATCTGGAGACGGCTGCACAATCGGTGCCGGTAGGAGCGGACGGTCTTCTGTATCTCCCGTATCTTAGTCCAACTGGCGAACGAGGTCCGTTCGTCGATCCGAATGCACGAGCCCAGTTGCTTGGCCTAGAGCCATCGCATACGACCGCTCATATCGTTCGAGCCGTGTACGAAGGGCTTGCATTGGCACTTCGGGATTGTTACGAGGCGATCCCGAAGACGGTCTCACAGCTGTACGTAACCGGTGGGCCCACTCGGTCGCCGTTTTGGAATCAACTCGTTGCGGACTGCATGGGCGTCGAGATCCTCGTTCCGAATAGTGCCGAACCGACTGCAGTTGGCGCAGCGGTGCTTGCAGGAGTGGGTACTGACTGTTATTCGGATCCCACAGTCGGTACGAGTCAGGTTCTGTCGACTCCGGATCGGTATCAGCCGACTACTGCTGTGACCGAAACGTATGATCTACTCTATGAGCAGTACGTACAGATCCGCTCACATATGACCGAGATCTGGGCGCTTCACGCTGAGACTACATCGCAGCTGTCCGGATGACGATTGTGCGGTCTGATACTGCGAATCGACGAGACCGCTTACTACATCGTGCTTGTGATCGACGAGAATGCCCGCAGTTGGCGACGTTGATCGGTAGTGGGGAACCTGACGACGAACTGTTCGACGCCCGCTTCAATGTACTCAGCCAGCAGTGATTTGACTGCCGCGGCTGTTCCGAACGCACCACGTTTCCGGATCTCTGCGTCCGAAAGTGAGCGATCGGACTGATAGGTGACCTGATCCCCGTAGTAGTTGTAGTAGAACTCGCGTGCGTCGTCAAGGGCCTCTGATTCGGAGTCAGCGATAACCACGTCGAGATAATAGCCCGGCGTGAACGTCTCGACGGGTCGGTCGGCTTCTCTGAGCAGCTCTCGAATGTGATCGAAGCCTGCAGCATACGTCTCGGGTGCCATCGCGATTGGGAGCCACCCATCGCCATGTTCCGTCAGGCGATGCTGTATCGTCCGTGGAAATCCCCGACTTGGGTCGAAGGCAGCCGATGCAACGTAGATTGATGGCGAATGGGCCGGTTTGAATCCGATTGTGGCGTTCTCCAAGTGGTACTGATCGCCGTCGTGATCGACCGCGGTTCCGTCCCAGAGTTCGGAGATGATGGCTAGTGCTTCGTTGAGTGTCGCCCCACGCTGCTCGTCGTCGATACCGAGTTGTCGCATCTCTTCGCGCTCGGGCGGTCTGACGCCTACTCCGACACCCAAGGACAGACGACCACCGCTTAGCTGGTCAAGCGTTGCCGTCATGTGAGCGACGTGCACTGGATGCCGAAGCACCGGCAGATACACTGCCGTTCCGATCCCGATCGAATCGGTCGCTGCCGCGACGGCACTAAGCGTGACGAGTGGCTCGAAGCGTGGTTTTGCGAGAACGCTGTCACCCACCCACGCCGAATCGTATCCGAGCGATTCGGCACGCTGGGCGAGAGCAACGATATCAGCGCTGGCGCGGGCGGTGAGTTCCGTTGTCGACGTGCTCGAAAAGACGATTCCCCGTGTCGGGAGTAAGTATCCATACGTGGTCACGATGCTCTTACCGAGACGGAGAACGCAGATCATAATAACTGTGCACATATCACACTACCCGGCTGCTGCCACCGTTCGTTTAGATGGTAGATCAGAGTGATCTACTCCCTTCTCGTGTTATACGCTGAACAGGCGCAATACCACGTCCTTTAGGGCGTGGATACGCGCCGTTAATTGATTCAACTATCCACCGCCTGTTGCATGGCCGGATATTCTATGCTGAATCAGTACTATTAACCTATCGGGCTTCATAACTGGTTATGAGGCCAGAATACGATGCGCACCCACCGAACATTCGAGGCGTCGATCACCAACCCACGGCAGGTGAGTGACGACCTCGATCAACTCGGACGGGCCGCGTCGAAACTCTGGAACGTCGGTCGCTACCACGCACAAGAACAGTGGGACGAAACGGGCGAGATCCCCGATGACGGGGAACTCAAATCCGAACTCAAAGGCCACGAACGCTATACGGATCTCCATTCTCAATCCAGTCAGCGCGTTCTCGAAGAACTCGCTGAAGCGTTCAACGGCTGGTTCGCAAAGCGTCGGAACGGTGATACCCGTGCCCGACCGCCTGGCTACCGCAAAAACGGAGACTCCCATCCCCGTTCCACGGTGTCGTTCAAAGCGGCTGGCTTCAAGCATGATGCACAGTTCACCCGCGTTCGCCTCTCGAAAGGCCGCAACCTGAAGGAACACCGCTCGGACTTCGTGTTGTGCGAATACGAGCTACGGCCCGATGTAGACCTCTCCCAGTGGGACATTCAACAGGTCCGGGCCGTCCACAAGTACGACGAGTGGCGGCTTCACTTCGTCTGTCGGAAGGTGATCGATCCCGAACCGCCGGGCGACGAGACTGCCGGGATCGACCTCGGTATCTCGAACATCGCCGCGCTTTCGTTCGGCGGTGAATCGATCCTCTTTCCCGGCAATGCACTGAAAGAGGACGAATACTACTTCGGACGAAAGAAGGCGAAGTGCGACGATAGCCGATCCAACGAGCGGCTTCGGTTGGACCGGAAGCGCACGGAACGCCGAACCCACTTCTTGCACACACTCTCGAAACACATCGTTTCTGAGTGCGTCAAGAGAGGTGTCGGAACCATCGTCATAGGCGACCTCGGCGGTATCCGCGACGACGAGAACGGTGAATCCCGGAACTGGGGCAATCACGGAAACCTCGACCTCCACGGATGGGCGTTCGACCGCTTCACGTCGATACTCGATTACAAGGCGGAAGCCGAAGGGATCGACGTAACGGTGGAGTCCGAACGCGATACCTCAAAGACGTGCTCCGCCTGCGGGACGAAAGACGGCAACCAGCGTGTCGAACGCGGGTTGTACGTTTGCGAGGAGTGCGATACGGTGGCGAATGCGGACGTGAACGGTGCGGAGAATATCCGACGAAAAGTAACTCCGAGTCCTTCGCAGGATAGGAGTAACGGCTGGTTGGCACAGCCTTCAGTCCATCTGTTCGATTGTAGCGAGGGCCGTTTCGCCCCGCGAGAACAGGTCGTGGACTGTAAACCCTAATATCCCAACGGCGGTCGGGATTCCACGTCGTTTACGGCGTGGAGGATGTCAAATCCTGTTACACGGCATACCATACATGACCGGAAGTGGCACCATTGGACGGGTTTTTGTTGCACCTGATGCTGAAGTCGAAATGGACGAACAAACTGAGGTTGAAGCAATCGCTGGACAAGGGCTCCGAGGTGATCGCTACTTCAGCGAGATCGAGACGGGAACCTTCGTCGAGTGGGAGCCAGATGAGGAACGTCGGGACGGATACGACCTTACGTTGATCGAGCAAGAAGCTGTGACCGCGATCGAGCGTGAAGCGGGAATCGAACTCGCACCGGGAGAACATCGACGGAACGTCGAAACTCGTGATGTCGCACTCAATCATCTCGTTGGCCAGCGATTCCGGGTCGGTGACGCCGTTTGTCGAGGTAATCGACTGTGTGAGCCGTGTAACCACCTGCAGCGTCTCACTCAGGACGGTGTACTGCAGGCGCTTGTTCATCGAGGCGGGCTCCGAGCGGACATTCTCGAAGATGGACTAATTCGCTCTGGAGACATCATCGAACCGCTCGAATAACTCTACGCCTACCGTTCTCTTAAGGGCTCCAGGGATTCTCCGGCCCGTTCAGTCATCTATTATTAATCGGAGCCGTCCCAACAGGAGTACCAACTTGACCGATGACTTAGATCGTGACGGTCGTACTTAGTTCCAGTTCAGTTTCGTTGGTTCCGTTTCCAGTTCCATTGCCTGGTACGGTTTCGTTAGTCTCGTTTCCGGTTTCGTTACCTGGTTCAGTTTCGTTGGTCCCGTTTCCAGTTTCGTTGGTCTCGTTGCCCGGCTCAGTCCCGTTCTGTGATTCTGTCTCGTTCGGTTCGGTTTCGTTAGTCTCGTTTCCGGTTTCGTTACCTGATTCAGTTTCATTGGTCTCGTTTTGCGGCCCCGTTTCATTCGGTTCGGTCTCGTTGTTCGGTTCACCCGGATCTCCACCACTCTCCGCGCCGTCCGTGTCGTTCTCAGGCGACGCTGGCTCCGTATCGTTCTCGCTCTCTTGGACGTCCTCAAGGTCTTCCGAGGCGTTCGTCGTGTTGGTCGCGGGTTCAGCCCCGCCCCCATCACCACCGCCGTCACCAGCTCCGAAGCCGCCGAGGCCAGCGAACAACAAGCCAGCAATGAGCAGGATGCCGCCAGCGAGAGCCAGCGCGATCCCGATCTCGCTGGTCCAGTCCTCGTCTTCGTCGTCGAGGTCGTCGGGGGTGGCGTCCCGTGAGGGGTCCGAGTGCTCGGATTCGTCTGGCCGCGCGCCGAAGGGTTCTGGATCGCGGTCAGTAGAGTCGTCGTTCATCGTCAGTTGCTCGCTCCCGTCTGCGGGATTGGTCTACGCTCTTCAGCACACTCCCCATAGCGACGGCGCCCACAGGTAACCGGTCGATCGTAGATCTCACCCAAGCATTTCATCGGTTATCCCCTCCGACCCCGTTTTCTTGCTCCGCGGCCCCATTGTCGTGCTCGATCTTGAACCGTCTGTAGCCTTCAATGAGACGCTCAGATGCGAATCCAGGTGCAACATGGATTCCTGGCGTTCCCAATAGTGCGAGCATACTGTTTAAGAGTACTCGCAGTGGATTATAATATTGCTTATGTTGGTCGACATTTTCTCGTCGGGCAGTGAACTCGGTGAGTACTCGCTAGACGCCATTGTCCCGGACATATCTGAATCCGTTGACTACCTGGCGACCGTTATATTCGAGGATATTCTAGACATTTTCAATGCTTGGTGCAGTGTCCTAGTTAGCTACGAGTAGCGAAATTGGTCTGTCAAAAAAGGCATCTACTGTTGTGACGACAGCTTCAAGAGTATCTCAAAACACGGGCTGTGAACGTCAGTACTGGATTTCAATAATCCACTTAACCTCTTATCCGCTCAGCCTTGAAGCAGAGAGTTGTACCTTGAGGGGTTAGCAGTCCCGAATATGATTTCGGCTTAATCCAATTCATAATAATAATATTATTTCATAATTTTTATACTCACACTTCGATGTTCTATGTATAGGAGGACGAGCAGACTCTATCGGTATATTCGGTTCGTCCTCGATCATACAATGAACTCGAAGGAAACTCACACGGAAGATCAGATGGAGGACAACTCAGGGATTCGGACGTCTCGACGGACGTTCCTCGAACTTAGCGGCGCGGCTGCACTCGCCACAGCGGGGAGCGCCGCGAGCGTCACTACAGCAAAACCAACCACCAAAATTGGATCCGGACCGGGACGGATCCATGACCTCTCTACGTATCTAGCGGATCCTACCCGATTCGAAGAGAACCGCGAGCCGACCCATGCACCGACGACCATCCCATATGAATCGGTTACGCAGGCGATCGAATCCGACGAACCGTTTACCGAACTCGAGGAGCGTTTCGATGGCTCACCGTACTTCGAACTCCTGAATGGGACGTGGAACTTCCAATTTTTCCAACGTCCTTCCGACCTTCCAGAGTCACTCGATGGGGCCAACGACTGGGACGAGATCACGGTTCCCCGACCTTGGCAGACCGAAGGGTACGACGAGCGCGTCTACACGAATTGGCAGCCAACGTGGGTGGGATACGATTCCGATCTCGAATGGGAGCTCTATCCAGACGAAGATGGAATGGTTGACGTTCCGGGTGTCGGTGACGACGGTCCTAATCCGGTCGGCGTATACAATCGTACGATCGATGTCCCAGCCGACTGGGAGGGCCGTGAGACGTTCCTTCATTTCGAGGGTGTCAAGCAGGCGTATTTTGTCTGGATCGACGGAGAGTACGTCGGCTTCCAACAGGGATCGATGACTCCCGGCGAGTTTCACATCTCCGAGCACGTTGAGGCTGGGGCCAGTCACGACCTGACAGTCCAGATCTATCGTTGGAGCGACGGTGAGGCGCTGGAATGTGTTGATATGCATAAGTACGCGGGTATCTACCGGAGTGCATATCTGTTTTCGACCCCGGCGGTCCACATTCGCGACTTCGCTGTCCGGACCGACCTCGACGACGAGTACGAGGATGCGACGTTGCGAGTCGACGTCGAACTCACCGAGTACTCGGTACCCGATGAGGCTGAGTATCGAGTGCGAGCAACGTTGTGTGATCCCGACAGTTACTCGGAAGTCGTGAGCTGCGAGGAATCAGTCACCGTTGAGGAAGGCGCCGTCACAACGCTTGAAACCGACGTCAGTGACCCCGCAAAGTGGTCCGCCGAGGATCCAACGCTATATCCGCTGATCGTGGAACTGCTCCCGACCGGCCGGAATACTGAGGGTCAATCGGAACCCGAACCCAGCGAGGTCCTGTTCGAGAAGGTCGGCTTCCGCGAGTATGAGGCTGAACGTGGACCAGGTGGTCACATCACGGTCAACGGCGAGCCCATCAACGTTCGAGGTATCAATCGGCACGAAACCGATCCGGATACCGGTCGGACGGTACCGCTTGAGACCATGCGCGAGGACTTCGAGTTGCTCAAGCAGTTCAACCTCAACGCCGTGCGGACCTCCCACTACCCGAACGATCCAACCTTCTACCGACTCGCCGACGAGTACGGGATCTACGTGCAAGACGAGGTCAACTGTGAAACCCACTGGTGGGAGGGCGTATTAGCCGAAACCACCGCATACCACGATCAGAGTGTCGAGCGGTTCCGGCGAATGGTGCTTCGCGATCGAAATCACGCATCGATATTCTCGTGGTCGACGGGCAACGAGGCCGGCACCGGGGCCGAACATCTCAATATGGCCGCACTGGCAATCGGTGGTGACGATCCGACACTACCCGCCGACACAAGCGAGACGACGCGCCTGTCGGGTGAAGCAATCGAATCGTTCGACGCCGACGGAATCGATGCCCTCTCGCCCGATCGGATCATGTACCACCAGCCCAACCACGGCGGCTGGGACGTCGACTACAGTGATATGCTCGGTCCGCGGTATATCGATGCCGAAACACTAGCAACATTCGGAGCGGGTGGTGATGTCAGCGATAGTCCTCGATTCGGTGATCGTTCGAGTGGAGACGGCTCGCCCGGTGACGGCGAGCGGTCGGTTGTCATGGGCGAGTACAACCACGCGATGGGTAATAGCCTTGGATTGATCGACGAGATGTGGAACGATTATATCCAGCCACCAGTCCGTCGGGTCCGTGATCGGGTCGGCGACGCAGATGGTGTCCTACTTGGATCGCCGGCGGTCGTTGCGGGGACAGATGGTGGCGCACTCGAGTTAGATGGTCAGTCCGACTATATCGAAGTAGTCCTATCCGACCAACCGGTTTCTGAGTCCGAGTTCTCCGTCGAACTAACGGTAAGTGAACTCACCGCCAACGGGGATACACCACTGGTCGTGGCTGGCGATCACTGTCGACTTGCTATTACGGCCGAGGGAGACCTCGAATTCACCGTTGGAGGAACGTCGGTGACCGAAGAGCTTCCTGGGATCGAGACGGAGACACAAACGCTGACAGCCGTCTGTTCGGCTGAAGAACTTGCACTCTACGTAGACGGGGAGCAAATCGGTGTTACTGAACACGACCGCCGTGATTTCGACGGGACCGGCGAGACACTGCTTATCGGCCATGACGATCATAGCGATCGGTTCCTACAGGCGACGATTGAGTCGATTGCTGTCTACCAGTCAGCTCTTTCGGCTACCGACATCGGGCAGGAGAGTCCAACTGACGAGACCGTCCTCTGGTACGACTTTGATGACCTGCTGGGAGACAAGAGCCTTCAAGGTGGCTTCATCTGGGACTGGGTCAACCAGGACCTGAACGACGAGACCGAGGACGGCGAACCGTTCCAGTTCTACGATCTCGATGGCCCAGCGGGAGCCTTCTGTCTGAACGGGACGATCTGGTCGGATCGACGCCCTCAACCCGAAATGTGGCAGCTAAAACAGTGCCACCAGCCAGTGAAAATGGTCCCGCGAGATCTGGCACAAGGGGAGGTCTACATCACAAATCACCACCAGTTTACGGACTTAGACGGATTCGATCTCACGTGGACGCTCTCGGCGGCCGGACAGACGGTGCGCGAAGGAACACTCGATCTCAAGACGCCGCCGAACGCGACTGAGATCGTCTCGATTGACGGTCTCGTGCATGCACCGAACCCTGAGCCCGGAGCAGAGTACTGGGTCGATATTTCCGTCTCGATTCCTGAGGACACCAGTTGGAGTGACGAAGGCCATGAAATTGCCTTCGCGCAGTTCCCGGTTCCCATTGAGACTCCTGATCCCACACGTCGAGGGAGAAGCGGTGTACCACCGGTCACGACTGAGGAAACGGACACGGAACTCGTGATAACGGGTAAAAAGTTCGAGTATACGCTCGATAAAGCGCTGGGAACGTTCTCCTCGATGCAATATGAGGGGACCGAACTCGTCGAGCGCGGTCCGGTCCTCAATTTCTGGCGGGCGCCGATCATGAACGAACTCCAGGATTGGGGCCCCCATCCGGCACCGAACTGGCACGATCTGGGGCTCGACGACATTCAACACGAGGTCGATAGTATCGAGATCTCGGAACACAAACACAGTGTGGATATCGAGGTCGATAGTTTAGCATTCGGAGCAACCGACGACGGGGCGCCAGCCGGCTACGAGACGACCTACTGCTATCACGTCGCCGGAGACGGCGAGGTGCAGATCGACGTCCAAGCCGATCCGACCGACCGACTTGTTGCAAACGTTGGCGAGTGGCTTCCAAAAATCGGCCTGCAACTAGAAGTCTTAGAGGAGTTCGATCAGTTCGAGTGGTACGGTCGCGGACCTCTTGAGACGTATCCTGATCGGAAGACTGGCGTGCGAGTCGGCCACTACGCGGGATCAGTCGACCAGCAGTACGTCCCGTATCTCCCACCACAGGACAACGGAAACAAGACCGATACGCGTTGGGCTTCACTCAGCAACGGTTCGGTTGGAGTGGCTGCGTTCGGCGGTTCGCTATTAGATGTTAGTCTCGAACAGTATGGAAATCTCGCGGACGCCGACTATCAGTATCAACTCGAAGAGCGTGGTTCGGTCGGGTTTAATCTCGACCACGCGGTAACCGGCGTCGGTGGAACACCCGTTCCAACGGCCGATGAGTACCAAGTTCAACCCGAATCGACTGAATTCACCATCACTCTCTGTCCGTTTCGGGCTACCGAGGGTCCAATGAGCGTCTTGGGTGGAACTCTCCCGTCTACGCAAGATAGGTGATGACAGCCTGAACGGGGCGCTATTCGGTCCGCTCGCTTCCTCCGACCGGACCGAGGTGTGGTTCTACTGGTGGTCGACGGTTCCACGAGTGCTATCTCGTTTAGGAAGAGTTCGTAGTAGACGTCGTACTCACAGAACTGGGAGCCTTCGATAGCGATGCCGAGCCGATACCCGTCAATTTCCCATATTTAGAGAAAGAGAATACGAGCACCGTCGTCAGTCGCTCCAAAATCCACGCTGGCGGATTTCGATTTCGGCGAGGACCGTTGAGAGGACGTCCCGCCAGTCCTGCGGATGGGTTGTATCGTCGCCAAGTGTCGGTGCGTTCGGGCCTGGATGAATGTGATCCCGCCTGTTGTGATTCGACGGATGGCGGTCCCAGCGATGATCGAACGCGCCGTTTTCATGGGTTTCGTGATAGTGCAGCGAGAAATCGCCGTTTTCGAACCAGACGATTTCGAGGCGGGCTGTCTGTACGCTGCTTGGATACCAGCGGGAATCGTAGACACAGACGAGTCGATCCGGAGCAAAATCGGGCTCTGTCTCGATGTGGCTGAATCGAGCGTCGGTACCTAGTCGCGTTTCGAGAACAGAGAGACGGTTGAAATCGACAGGGGCACCGCTTTCGGTTTCTGACTCAGTACGACCGCGCTCGTCCGTCATGCTACAGCGTGTCGGTCGGTTGCCCCGTCAGAATCACTGGCTAAGGCCCGCTCGAGAAGTGTGATCCGTCGACGTGTTGTCTTCCACGCCGAGAGTGTTTCCCATACCGATTCGATCGACCGGTCAATATTGGCTGCATGCGCCGAGATCGATACTGTTTCCGGCGATTCGGCATCGAATTTGTCTCTATAGGTCCGGTCGTGTTCCGTTTCGGTCTGTAGAAAGTCGAGTAGATCGTCGGTAGTGTACTGCTCGCGGAGGTGGTGTACCTGCCGCCAGGTCAGATACTCTTGATTGCGTTCGTAGGTCACCGGCGAGTCAGTAACGCGGGTAACGATACCCATTCGTTCGAACCAGTCCAGGTACTCCTTGGCAGCATCGCGTCCGTGATCGGCACGGTTAGCGACCTCATCGATGGTTGCTGGACCCTCTAATCCGAGAACGGTATCGAGGAAGTCGTCGCGTGTTCGGTTGCCATGTACGAGTTTCTCAGCGCTCACCAAGGCGTCGAAATCAGGAACTGTGGCACGCTCGTCGTCGGTGGCTTTCAGGTCTTGGCGTGGCTCCTTCATAGATGGCTCTAAGAGGGCGGTCGGAATAAGCCTTCGTCTATACGGTATATTCCGAATAGCAGGGTATAGGGTAGGAAAAGTTCTGTGTAAAGAAGACGGACTGGTGTTGCAGTCAGGATCAGGAATAGTATGCTATGATGAAAACTTAACTCAAAAGCATCGTCCCGATGTTCGGTGGTGGGACACTCTACGTTACGACTCTGAATTTCCTCCTCAATTTTATCAACAGCCACCAGCCAACAACTGATGAGCTCATCGAATGGCATCGATGCACGGACTTTGTAGTTGGCGTTGAAGGTCACCAATCGGCTCGGGAAAGCTCCTAATAGAGTCACTAGTACTCTCGTCAGGCAATGATGAGCCACGCAAAGAACACTACTAGTCCACCAATAGCGGTACTGGCGACAGCATGTATACGCATTCGATCGAGTATTGCATGCGCATCACCTTCGTAGGCGAGTGACTCATGGACTTCACTGCCGAGTTCACATTCCGGTAAGAAGTCCATCGCGACATGGAGAAAGACGCCAGTAGCGAAGCCAAAGACAACGCCACGAATCGAAGCGGAAGTAGGAAGCGCAAGAAACGAGGTGACCATTGCAGTGACCCCAACCCCCGCTGCCGGGAGGAGGATTGCCCACCAGTCGCCGTCCTGTTGGCTATAGCGATGTACTGCCGCATATCCCGCCGGTCCCTTATGCGAAACAATAGCGAGCCCCAGCAACGGCCCTAGTTCTGGCATGTTGCCATAGATGATGCCGATAATGGCACCGGCTGCAAGAGCGTGGGCCGTCAATTCTGCGAGCGTGCGGTCCAGCGGGAGGTCTATGTGTGCGAGTCGATGGCCAAGTGTGTGAGCGCCGAACCCAGCGAACAGGCCGAGGGCAACACCGAATCCTCCATAGGTCGCATGCTGGTTCATTGCCTGCGGGAGCAAAAAGACGGCAGCGCTTGTTATCATTGCTCCACTTGCGAGGCCATATCCCCATACGAGCACACTCGCGTTCCCATGGGGGGCACGCTCACCGAGCCAGCCGGCGACTGCCATGCCGAAAAAGGCGATCCAGGCGATCCCCAATAGCTTCTGGTGTCCCCCACCCCACGCGAGTCCGGAGGTAGCGATGAGCACAATGGTGCTCACTCCGCCGACTAGGGTAACTCCTCTCTGGTTCCCGAGCAGTGAGGAACTACCAGTTTCGCTCAGCATATTATTAATACAGAGATGGAGATTGATAAGAGCGCTGGTCTATGGGCCACCTTACTGGATATGAGCTATGGCTCGGACTCGAGGGCGGCTTCAAGTGCGGATTTTTCACATTCGATTCGGGTTCTATCGGCATCGTCCTAGGGACTCTCCTTCTGATAGTTGATCTTCCGGAACTGGACGCTCCTAACGACCATCTTCCCTCGGTGTAACAGTGGGGCCCAAGACGTAGCGTACAATAACCAATTCTGAAATAGCCTATTTCTAAATAGCCTATTCAGAAGTACTATTTCGCTCTACCGCAGAGGGAGATCCCCCTCCCAGGCTTTATCCCTCGATCGAGAACGGACGATATCTTGCGCGAGTTCGTCTTCACGATCGAATACGAGACGGGAGCTGACGAAGTGATGGATCTCTTCATCGACCATGGAGATTTGTACGCCCGGTCGATGGAGATCAATGCGACCAGCGAGGCAGTATGGGGAATTGACAAAGTCGTCGGCCCGACCACTGTCCTCGACGACCTTGATGATCGGCTCGAACGTGTCGCCAGTGATCCGACTACGACCGGGATGTGTGGTGCGCCCGTGACCGAATACGAGTATACGATCCTCTCGTCGAACGCCGAATCACGGAAGATCTACTCGCTTCGCCGGGAAGGAGCGGGTCCACGGTCGATCCCGCTTGTCGCCGCGAACCACGTTGGCGAGGGACTGATAATGCGATCGGAGCGTCGTGGCGACCAATTCCGATGGCGCTTACTTCTCGACGAGCCTGCAACAGCGATCTACGAGGATATCCGTACGAACCTTCGGGAGGGGCTGTCGCTGACCGTCGAACGGCTCGGAACGCCACCGTGCTTGCTCGAAGACGGTCGTGTCCAGCAAACCCTCACGCCCGAACAAAAGGCGGCACTTGAGGCTGCGATCGAACACGGATACTACGAGGCGCCACGTCAGCAGTCGGTCACTGAGATTGCCGCCGCCGTCGGCGTGTCGCGTTCGACGTTCCAGTACCGACTCAACCGGGCTGAAGCGTGGTTGGCACAGCAGTTCGCCGCCGATTCACTCGACGTAGATCTCGACGTGGATCTCGATTCCGAGGATATCGAGTTCATTCAGTGAGCGTGCGGCGAATACCGCCTACATTGGCATATGTCGAAGCAAATCCCATCCCGATGGCTCCCGTAGATGGTTTCATATGTCAACGACGACTGATGCCAGCATGCAGTTGATTCGGAATGCCACTATCCTCGTCGACGTTGGTGATACGACGTTCCTCGTCGATCCGATATTTGCAGCACCCGGTGAGAATCCGCCCGTGCCGAATTCGCCAAACGACCGCCGAAACCCGCTCGTCCCGATGCCAGCTGTCGACCTGTCTTACGACGCTGTGGTCGTCACCCACCGCCACCCCGATCACTGGGATGAGGCGGCCATCGAGGAACTCGAGGCCAGCCTGCCACTGTTCTGTCAGCCCGAAGAGGCGGATGCTTTCGCCGACGAGGGCTTTACCGACGTCCGCCCCGTCGATGACAACACCTCATTCGAGGGGGTCACTCTTCACCGAACGCCCGGACGTCATGGGCACGGGCAGTTGGCAGCGGAGATGGGTCCCGTTTCGGGATTCGTGTTCGAAGGCGAGGAGACAGTGTACGTTGCGGGCGATACGATTTGGTACGAGCCGACCGCGGAAACGCTTGCTCAGTTCGATCCGGATATGATCGTCCTCAATGGCGGCGAAGCACAGTTCGAGCAGGGCAAGCCCATCACGATGGGCATCGAGGACATCTCTGCCGTCCGCGACGCTACCGATGGTACGATTGTGGTCGTTCATATGGAAGCAATCAACCACTGCTTGCTCACCCGTGACGAACTGCGGTCGGCGACAGCGGATGTCCACGTTCCTGACGATGGAGAGCAGATCAGCTTGTAGAGTAAGAGGATTCGGAGAACCATGTAGCTGAAGGGATCATCAGTATCTCCGTGGTCAATACGCACTCTAGAATACAGAGCGCAAGTCGATCACTGGTGTTGTTCCCCCTGGCCTGATCAGAATCGCTACAACAGAATCTTACCGTTATGGAGGGAACGTACGCATCGATGGGAATTCCTGAGGTGAATTCGGCTGTGGCATTCGGATCGCTGACGATGGTTTCGTGGGGAATCTGGATCGTCGTGGGGAACGCTGCCTCAGAATCCATGGATCCGAGGACGGCTGCCGCGATATCGTATCTCGTCGCAACCCTCCTTGCAGTCGGATACGTTCTCGTCTCAAGTTCCTCGCTGGCCATTACGCCACGAGGTGGAACGCTGGCTGGCGTAGCTGGATTGTTCGCCGGAATTGGCTTCGTCTCGATGTACATCGGTCTCTCACGTGGCTCAACGACGGTCGTTTCGACGCTCGGTGCTATGTATTTCGTCGTCGCAGCGTTCATCGGAATGGCCGTGCTCGGAGACGAGATTACCACGACGAGAGTCGCAGGACTCCTGCTCGCGGGTGTCGCTGTCATCCTTGTCTCTCAATAAATGGTTCACCGTCCCACGGCTGAACAATACGCCCCGCCGTACTGCAGATATCTTCTCTAGTCAGCACTCCTTCCTATCACATTCTGATACTCTCAACGGAGCTCCTGACTGTACTATCTGCGACTGAGCACACGGACCCCCATCTCTTGACGTGGCCTGCCTTGTGCAACAAATTACTTCTTAGATACAGAATGTTGTACAAGGTAAACTCTCCTGAAGAGTGACCCCTGTTGATTCTAGTCAACGGATACGCTCCTCACCAGCGGCCGGCATTGTCTGTATCCCGATACTAGTGGTAGTACGCTTTCTCAACCATCCGGAGATCGAACCCATCTGGATTCCGGTCACGGAGTTCAGTAAGGATTCGCGGGTAGTCAGAGAACCGTAGTGCTCGATCCTCACCGAGAAGGGCTGCAATCATGTATCGATCACCGACTGCGTAGTTCATTGGATCGTGAAACGCAAGAACGACTGTGGCGGTCGCAGGCCCGATCCCAGGAATTGACGTGAGGGTTTTCAGCTGGAGCTTCGGATCGTCGACGAGGAAGGCTGCTTCGCTTATGCGTTGGACGAACGCTGCAGGAACCTCGGACATCCAGTTGATGTATCGATCTCTCCGTCCGCGTTGGGCGTTTAGCTTCCACTGTATTACCTTCTCTATCTTTTTTGATCCTATGAGGAGTAGACATCCATAGACCGATTCATTTGAATATCGAGAGTATTGCTAGGGTGGCGACGATTTCGCAGACCACGCCGCAGCTGTGGGCACCTGGGTCGATAACAGAGTGTCGACTAGGATCGCCGAGGGCTATCCGGGGCGAGTGCGTCATCGTATAGTTCGATATATAGTTCCCTGATCTCCTCCTCAGTCGGCTTACGGGGGTTGTTTGCCGGTGAGCCGGAGTTGATGGCGTCCTCGGCCATCTCATCGACAATCTCTACGTACTCGTCTCGAGCCGGAACGTCGCCGTGATCATCAAGGTAACCGGTCAGATCGGCATCCTCACAGAGCGCAAGAACGGCGTCGCTCGCCCGCTCGGCCGCTTCTCGATCCGGGGTATCCTCGTCAGCGTTCCCCATCATACGACTGATCTCCGCGTACTTCTCGGGTGCACCGATTACCGAGAATTCCATGACATACGGGAGTAGGAGGGCGTTAGCCAGCCCGTGAGGGATATGCAACTGTGCACCGAGGGGTCGCGCCATCCCATGGACGAGTGCCACCGAGGAGTTCGTGAACGCCTGGCCGGCCTGTAGTTGGCCGATCATCATCTCCGTTCGGGCGTCAATATTCTCTCCGTTCGCCCAGGCTTTGGTAAACGAGTTCGAGATTCGCCGTATGGCGTTCCGGGCGAAATCGTCGGGAACGCTATAGGATTTGATGGAGACAAATGCCTCGATGGCATGGGTCAGAGCATCGATACCGGTAAATGAGGTATGATTCCGCGGGAGAGAGACGGTCAGCTCGGGGTCCTCAATCGCGACCTCCGGAACGACGTTCTGTGAAAGGATGAGGAACTTGGTCGACGTCGATTCGTCCGTTATAACAACTGAGCGGGTCGCCTCGCTTCCGGTTCCTGCTGTCGTATTCACCGCGATAAGCGGCGGGATCGGATTGGGGACGCTCTCTTCTCCTGCCTTGTCGGTCCCGAAGTCCCGGATGTCACCCTCGTTGTTCGCTAGGATACCGACTCCCTTCCCCGTATCGATCGATGACCCGCCGCCCAACGTGACGATGACGTCACATCCTTCGGTCTTCCAGAGATCGTAGGCCTCCTCAATGTTTTCGACTGTCGGATCCGGCCGCACACCCGTATAGAGGACCGATTCTATGTCGTCTTCCTCCAAAGCCTTCTCCACTTTGTCACCCTGTATGTCGTAGATCTCCTTTGAGGCGAGAATTAAGGGTTTGTCCCCGTACTGGTCCACGTACTCGCCGAGTTCTTCTACAGCTCCGGTACCGAGAACGACTTTACTAGGAGATACCACTACCCTAATTCCATGGGACGGAGTTGGATACTCCATGCGTGTAATCTTCTCTCTATAATCAATTATATGCTTTTTTTGATGATAGCGCTATATATTGAACTTCAATCGATAATCGATCGTCGATATGCGATACGTTTCATCTATTCACTATTCGGGGTGGGAAGATCGTATATAAAATACGGCGAATATATTCTGGTATTAGCTACAAGTTCTTAGTAACTGCAGAATCAATAGAACACTATGTCACAAACCGACGTCGATACTGAAATTGATAATGTCAATAATTATATCGGGGGAGAATGGCAAGAAGCCAGAGGCTCACAAACGGAGGAAATTGTTGACTCAGCAGTAGGCGAGACGATCGCTGAGACAACATTCAGTTCGGAAGGGGACGTTAACCAAGCAGTCGATATAGCAACAGAAGCGTTCGAAGACTGGAGACAGCAGCCGGTCGAAGAGCGTATTCAGCCCCTCTTTCGGTTAAAGACTCTCCTCGAAGAGCACCAAGAGGATCTGGCGGAAGTCTTGGTCAAGGAACACGGGAAAACGAAAAAAGAAGCGATGGGGGAGATCCGACGAGGAATCGAGAACGTTGAGGTCGCCTGTGGGATCCCGTCGATGATGCAGGCTGGGCACCTCCCGAACGCTGCACCCGATATCGACGAAACTGCAGTCAGGAAACCATTGGGCGTGTTCACGGCAATTACTCCGTTCAACTTCCCCGCGATGATCCCACTATGGTTCCTCCCGTACGCCGTTGCCACCGGGAATTCGTTCATCCTCAAACCAAGCGAAAGTACCCCGTTGACGGCTCAGTACATTTTCGAACTCATTGAGGAGGCTGGATTCCCCAATGGGGTCGTCCAGCTGGTAAACGGGGGGAAAGACACCGTCAACACGCTTCTCGAACACGAAGACATCGAGGGAGCATCGTTCGTCGGATCGACCCCCGTTGCCAAACATGTCTACGAAACGGCTGCGGCCAACGGAAAGCGGGTCCAGGCTCAGGGTGGAGCGAAGAACCACATCATCGTCTCTGAATCAAGTGATATCGAGTTTGCCGTCGATCAAACGATCAGCTCGGCGTATGCGAACTCCGGCCAGCGATGTCTCGCGAACCCTTCTGCCGTCGTTCACGATGATATCTACGACGAGTTCGCTGACCGACTCGCTGAAGCACTTGAGGACTACACCGTCGCGGGAGGTCTCGATGATGATGCCGATATGGGCCCGCTCATCAGCGAGGAACACCGAGAACGGGTCTTGGACTATATCGAGACAGGTGTTGAAGAGGGAGCGACCCTCTTATATGACGGACGTGACGTTGATGTCCCAGACGACGGGTATTTCCTCGCACCGACGCTCTTCGGCGATGTTGATCCCGAAATGACTATCGGAAAAGAGGAAATTTTTGGCCCAGTCCTGAGTCTGATTCGTGTAAACGATTTCGAAGAGGCAATCGAGACCGTCAATCAGTCTCAGTTCGGAAACGCTGCTTCACTGTTCACAGAACGTGGCGCCGAGGCAAAGCAGTTCCGCCATGACGTCGAAGCTGGGAACTTAGGCGTCAATACAGGGACCGCAGCCCCCATGGCGTTCTTCCACTTTGGCGGATGGAAAGATTCGTTCTTTGGCGATCTCCATGCACAGGGTGAAGACATGATTCACTTCTATACTGACGAAGCAGTGTATATCGAGCGATGGCCTGATGCGTAACCATAGATTAGTTTAGCCCACTCTACTTTTCTATTGGAAGTACTCAAAATAATAGAATTTATCTTGTATACAACCTACTCACTACCGTTAGGATCTCAGTAGTGAGCAACGTTGTAGAGATAGGTATCGATGTGTCATACTCGTAACACCGTCAATTCTCGTATGTTGCTGCGTTAAGTACGCTGGCGATTAGTTGTCAGTCTTCGACCAGCCATTTGTCAAAGGTTCAGCGGATATGCTTCTGGGTGACCCCGTCTTCTGATATGAATTCTTGCCTGGGTCAGAATATCGTTTTGTTCATCTCGTCGGTGGCGCAGGTCTACTGTCGACACATGTTTTTAAAAATTGAAATCAGCCGAAGGATTAGTTGTGATCTCAACTGGTAGCAGGTACTCTGCCGGTCTATATGTTATGCCACTAGATCGGTCCTCCGTTGACTGGTAAACTATATTGAAAACAGTCGCAGTTAGCTACGGTTCTCAACAATCTCCGATGTCATATCTAATCGTGAGAGCGTTGAGGCGGTCGGTGCCCCGTCCTCGTTCCACCCGCGGAACTCATAGTACTCCTCAAGCATCGAGTCGAGTTCCTCCGGCGGACAGTGCATCCCTGCGCTCGGGCCATTGGGAATCGGCTCGTGCATCACTCGATATGGCAGGGTATCCGACTCGCGATTCGCGACACCGCGTTCGACGTTGATCAGCCGTTCGAGGTTGTAAATCCGCTCGCCGATTTCTTCGACTTCCTCTAGCGAGAGCTCCCATCCAAGCGCGAGATTGATCGCATCTCGGTACTTCTCGTTGAGCTGATCACCCCAGCCCGCCTCGCTTACGAATCGACACTGCGTCAGCGAGTCTCCGAGTGCAGTATAATGTTGTGAACGGGCGGCGAATTCCGCAGTTCCGTCGGTCGTCTCATCGTGAATTCCCTGGTACTGGCGCGTCGGACGAGTATCATGATGCGAGCCACCACGAGTAGAGGTCGCGTAGCCAATGCTCATGCCCTTTAGCCCACGTGGTGAGTGAGCGGCAAACTCGAGGCCCATTCGTCCATGCAGATACTTCTGAGCCTCGTCATCGAGCTGCTCTGCAACCCGGAACGACCCCTCCGCCAGTACGTCGCCGAACCCATTGCGGTGGGCAGTCTGCTTTGCGAGTTCGACGAGGCCCTCGGCGTCGCCGAACTCGAGATGCGGCGAGTCCTCATCGGTGAGCAATCCTTTTTCATAACATTCGCGGGCGAACGCGACTGTGACACCCCAACTGATTGTGTCCATTCCTAGTCGGTCACAGAGGTCGTTTGCCTTGATGACGCGCTGGATGTCATAGACATCTTGCATCGTCGTCGTCCCGAACAGACTCTCGAACTCAGGGATCTTTGCCTCGGTCTGCCCCTCGCTCTCGACACTGACATGTTTCCCACAGCGAACCGCACAGTTCGCACAGGTAGTGTCCTCAGTGATATACTCTGCTTTGAGCGTCTCGCCGCTCACCGCTTCCGCGTTTTCGTCCGTCGTTTGTTCGGTTTGATTGTTTCGCCGGCCGAGTTTCCCCATCTCGTTGATCGGGTTGACGAGCCCCGATGTTCCGTAGGTCTGGAGCATCTCGGTTTCTTCCATGATCCGTCCCATCTGTCCAGTCGTAAGGTCACGGAATTCGGACTCGGCAGCGACTTCAGGTTTGAACGATCCCTCCCGGATCGCGACGGCCTTGACGTTCTTTGAACCAAGTACTGCCCCGCCACCACCGCGACCAGCAACCCCCTCACGGTCATGACCTTGGTGAACGAGACAGGCATAGCGCGCTTGGTTCTCTCCCGCCGGCCCGGCGGCAATGACATGTGTTGAGTAACCTTCGCCTTCGCGTTCACGGACTGCTTCGCATGTCTCGTAGGTGTCCTTACCTTGCAGGTCGGTTGCATCCTTGCACTCGGCGCCGTTCTCGTCAACGTGGACGTACGAGAGGTCGTCAGCTTTCCCGTGTAGTGCGATGAGGTCGAAACCGGTCGTTTTCTGCGCTTGCGGGAAGGTTCCGCCGAACGTGCTGTCGAAAAAGCCGTTGGTCATAGGGCTGATGAACCCTGCGACACCACGGCTGGTCGACTGGAATGGCGTGGCAGTCATCGGACCGACGGCAAAGACGAGGACATTGTTGGCATCGAACGGATCTGCATCGGTTGGAACATGGTCGTGAACGAGTTTTGCAGCGAGTCCGTTCCCGCCCAAGAAGCGTTCAGCATCGACCGGATCGATTTGTTCACGCTCCGCCTCACCGGTATCGAGGTTGACGTGGAGAATTTCGCCGCCGTAGCAGGTTGGTAAATCCTGACTCATACTGCGGTCACCGGAATGGAGTGTGAGATAGTTCCCTGTGATCTGCTTCTTACTGTTATGTGCATATGATACTGGCTACCACAAGCGGTAGAATAAAAGTTCGGGATAGTATGTCCTCTATTCTACTGTAAACTCTTTCCAATGAAACAGATTCAATATCTATATCAACTTTCGCGTTCTATTCCGTAGCTACGACATTAATGTGAAGATTAATGAACCAACAGTCCGTTCATGCGATTGGTAATGGCTAGCAAGAAGTCGGAACACGACGCTTCACTCGACATCGAACAGATCGACAAACAGCACGTCTTCGGGACATGGTCGTACCAATCCGAAGTATCCCCAACGCAGGTCGTCAGTGGGGACGGAGTCCGGTTCACTGACGCAGACGGGAACGAATTCTTGGACTTTTCGGGACAGTTGATGTGCTCGAATCTTGGTCACTCAGCGGACAAGGTAGCTGACGCCGTTACGGAGCAAGTCAACGAGGGTGCGTACTTTGCTCCAGGATATACGACGGAGCCACGCGCTCGACTCGGTCAGAAACTCGCGGAGGTCACACCAGGGAACCTCTCGAAGACGTTCTTCTCGACGAGCGGTACGGAGGCTGTTGAAGCTGCGATCAAAATCGCTCGGATGTACACTGGTAAGCAAAAAATTATTTCGCGCTATCGGTCGTACCACGGCGCGACATACGGCTCCATCAGCGTCACTGGAGATCCGCGACGTCTGATGGCTGAACCCGGTATTCCCGGTGTAATCAAAGCCCCGGACCCGTACGCCTACGGCTCTACTCTTGACCCAATGGAGAGCCTCGAGTATATCGACGAGATGCTAATGCTCGAAGGCGATACAGTCGCTGCAGTGCTCGTCGAGCCAATCGTCGGATCGAACGGAATCCTCGTTCCTCCGGAAGAGTACCTCCCTCGACTCAAGGAGATCACTCACGAGCATGATGCACTACTGATCTGTGACGAGGTCATGGCCGGGTTCGGACGAACCGGCGAGTGGTTCGGGTCGGACGTCTTCGGCGTCACGCCGGACATCATGACGATGGCAAAGGGACTGAGCGGGGCGTACGTCCCACTCGGCGCGACCATTGTGACCGAGGAGATCGCGGAGCATTTCGAGGACAATATGTTCTGTCATGGCCACACGTATGCAGGCCATCCCGTCGCGTGTGCGGCAGGCTTGGCAGCGGTCGAGACCTACGAGGAGGAGAACCTCATCGAGCACGCCAGTGAAGTCGGTGAGTATCTTGGGACACAGCTTGCGGAACTCGGCGACGACCATCCGAGCGTGGGCGAGACACGGGGTGTCGGATTGTTCCGAGGGATTGAGCTCACCAAGGACGCCAATGGTCGCGCTCCGTTCGGCCAGCGGAAGGATAAGATCTCGAAAGGGAGCACCGTCGTGGATGAGGTGAGTAGCACAGCCGCCGATAACGGGGTGTATGTCGCGAACATGATTAACACGCTCATTATCGCCCCGCCACTGCCGATCACGAAAGACGAAATAGACGAAGCCGTTGCCGTACTCGACGAGGCGCTCGAGGTTTCAGACGAAGCGATGGACAACTAAGTCGGAGACGGTATTCACGGATACTGACACGCACGGGTCAACAACTGTATTGTTCCGTCGGAGGTGGTTGTCGATGGCTGGGAGTGTCGAGCAGTGTTTCTCTACTTGCACGGGTTTCTTCCGATTCAGTCGTCCTCTAACGCGATGTTTCGCATCTGCTTAGACATGTTGGCCACCGTCCGATCCCCGGTTTTGATCTCACGCATCACGAACGTTGAGGATGTTTCGTTGACGCCGTCGATGCCAACAATGTTATCAATCAGGTCGTTCATCTGCGATCGGTTCTGGACGCGTGAGTGAACAATGAAGTCAGTATCACCCATTGTGTAGAATACCTGGCAGACCCCGTCGATGTCACTGAGCGCCTCGCCGATATCCTCAGCATAGCCGGATTCGTGAACAACGGAGATTTCCGTGATGATCAGGAGGTTCAATCCGAGGGCGAGCGGATCGACATCAGCAGAGGTTGATGTAATGACGCCGGAGTCTTTGAGCTTCTTCAGGCGATAATGAATTGCGGATTTGGAGAGATCAAGCGTGTCGGAGAGCTCTTCGAGATTGATATCGCTATCTCGTTCGACATGCTCGAGGATCGCTAGATCAGTTTCGTCCAATTTGACTGTCTTCTGATCATCGTCCTGCATAGCAGTCATATAGGGAGACAATGTTGAATGTCTACCGGTTACGTAATCACTGGTAATAGTATGTATCTATTGTATAATGTGGAATTATAGTAATAATGCCCATCAGAGTATTTCTATAGAACGCTATGGTCGAATTGTATCGTGACACTATTCGAATATCGTAGCATTCTCTGTCACTATACTTGCGTTTTCAATAGTATTCTGACTCTATCTTAAAAACATATAGTCAACCGTATTAACCGGAGATCTCAACCCCAATGAGAAGATCTCTTTTATCGTGGATACTCGGGGTATGAATGTGTGAGAGTGGTGATAGCATTGTTTATGATGCTGAACACTCATAGTGGTATGACTGATTGATGTATAATACAAGGTAACTAGTGGTTTTAGTGTTGATTATACCACCTTTTTCCATCATATACACAACTATTATATTGGCCGATATTCAACAGGGTATCGCATGTCATGGGAAAAAATAGCATACGAGCGCAAAATAGTGGAACAATATTCTGGCAGGGTCGCTTTAATGAAAAATAGGTGATATATTATGTCAATATTGGGTATTCCAACTGTCGACTTTCTCGCTATTTTCATTTGGATTCCAGTCTGGTGGTTGGTTGCTCTCTTTAGTCTGTACATGATGCGTCGCCACGATACACAGAAAGCTCAGCGTCGAGCTGACACAAAGGAGGTAGAGAGATAACAATGGTTCAATGGGGAATCGCTGGCCCATTCGTAATCTATCTTCTCGGCCTTCTTGGATTCGGTATTGTCGCGAGCCGATATATGGATGACTTAGGGGACTACTTACTCGGTGGTCGATCAATTGGCGGTGCAGTTACTGCATTGACTCTTCAATCCACGTCAATGAGTGGGTTCATGTTTATGGGTGGACCAGCCATGGCATTCAATCAAGGGCTGTACGCACTCTGGTACGCTGTTGGTGACTTTGGTGGTGGTCTCGTAAATCTCGGCGTTCTTGGGCGTGGTCTTCGACAAGTAACTGAGGTTTTGGGATCACTCACTCCGATAGAGTGGCTTGAACATCGTTACCCCCACCCGAGCGTACGGATAGTCGGTAGTCTCATCGCGATTGTCTTCCTCTCGGCCTACGTTTTCTCTCAGTTTATCGCGGCTGGGCAGGCCATTGAGGCCGTCAGCGGTCTTCCATATGTGTATGGTGTTCTTATCGGCGCAGGGATCATCGTCCTCTACACGTTCGTCGGTGGTTATCTCGCTGTTGCTTGGACGGACGCGTTCCAAGCTATTGTCATGGCTATTGGAATGAACATTATTCTAGTAGCAGCAATTCTCGAAGTCGGGGGAGTAACGTCAATGTTCAACCAAATCGCTGCCCAAGATTCCACGTATCTCTCGATATGGGGAAGAAATGAGGAGTATCTTGGTGAATGGGGTGTAATTGCAGGTGCAGTCCTCATCTACGCTGTTGGATATATGGGTCTTCCCCATGCTGTGGTTCGGCATCTAAGCATGGACAATGCTGAAACAGCCAAATTAGCAACAGTGTATAACGTCTTTTATAATACGTTCTTCGTATACCAGCCCTATATTCTTGGCATGGCTGCAATCGTTCTTCTCCCTAACTTGGCTAATCCAGAAATGGCGATTCCGGAACTCTCTATGATGCTTCTTCCAGGTGTCATTGCTGGGATAGTGCTAGCAGCACTGATGGCGGCAGTGATGAGTACGGCTGATTCAATGCTCATTATGGCCGGCTCAATACTGTCTAGGGACGTCGTTCAGCGATTCTCCAGCCGTGATATTGGAGATCAGGAGATGCTGCTTTGGTCTCGTTTGATGGTGCTTGGAATCGGCGTTGCAGGTGTAATTGTAGCTGTTGTCCAACCGCCAGGGATTGCCGAACTCGTTATCTTCGCTTTCGGTGGACTAGGGACGGCATTCCTCATCCCCAACGTCCTCGGGATTTACTGGGATCGAGGCAATTGGCCGGGGGCTCTTGGAGGAATGATCGGTGGAGCCAGTACGAACATCATTTGGACCGCAATGAATCTTCAAGAAGTAACAGCGATACATCCGTTTTTCGCTGGTCTTATCATCTCAACTGTAGCGTTTGTTGCAATTAGCCTCATGACTTCTCCACCGAAAGAAGAAACGATCGCACCAATTCGATCAGCGCGGGAATCAATTGGTGCGCCATCCGGTGTGCAACAAGCAACGACAAATGAGCTGGCCCCAGAAGCTAACGCTATCTCGGAGCACGTCTCCAAGAATCTGGAGCTAAACTCAAATTGATCCAAGACTCCTCAATAGATGAATTCCGAAATCAGCTCTCCAGATGAGATAACGGCATATGTGCCGGTAGTGACCGGATCTGAGGCTGCCGAAAAACTCAGCAATACTGATGATGAAATTCATCGGTCCACGTTTGTAGAAACGGTGTATTACCCATATCAAATCGTCACTATCGATGTAGAACTTGATGGGTTTCTCAGTCAACATAAAGAAGTAATGGAGGTCGGAATAGACCTCATTAATGGTCGCGAAATACTCATCGATGACGCGCCAGAGATTCAAAACATTCAGCCAGAGCAGACACAGGTACTACAATCGGACGACGAAGCTGTTGAGTCTGTAAGTAAAGCCAAGGAATACATTGTCCAGATCATCCAACAGCACCATCGAATTCTTGAGCTTCCAGATCTGGATGTCAAAGACATAGAAAGGCTATACCGGCCCTTTCATCTAGTTCGTGCTTACGTGGAAGATGGATCCCTCATGTATACCGTGGATTCAATATCTGGTAATTTACACCGTGTTTATCCACACGATAAGTGATGAAATAAACACACTCATAGGCATCTTTCTACGGTATTGGTATGATACATAAACAAACTTAATAAAATCAGAAATATGGAAAATAGTCGTATCGGGTGTCTAAGTAACAGGCCAAGTTCGAGATTGCCAGCCAGTCTGGAAGCTAATGGAGATCGTTGTCGATCTAGATAAGATGACGGCAACTTGGAGTCGCTATTCTGGCGGCGACGACATTGGATTTCTCGGACAGTGCTTAAACTCACCGGTGGCAACGAGTAGCCGCCCCTGGGAGTGTCTTAGGCCCGATAAGGGGGCTATCTTCGACATCGGTGTTGGTGACTTTTTCCGCCGTCCCCAGAGTGAACTTTCGTCACGAAAACGTTCTCGTGGTGAGACGTAGCAGCGTCGGCACAGCAGCAACGGCGGCCTATTTGTGACCCAACTCCCTCTATGGAGGGGTCAGTCGTCGGATGGCGCGCCGCTCATCGGTTCACTGTCCGAGAGGAGGACGTGCCCAATGAGGAGGACGATCACGGCTCCACCAAGTCCGATGAAGGTCGATGGCACGCCGAACAGACCCCCTGTGAACTCGGTTCCGACACCGAGTATTGCGCCGACGATGATTGACGCAATGAGAGCCAGGCCACTTAGACCAGTCCAATAGAGCCCCACATAGACCGGAATGAGGAACGCACAGGTCAGAAGGACCGCTCGGAAGTTATAGAGTTCAATGATGGTTCCTGGCGGGTTAACCGACGCTGCGGTCGCGGTAATGCCGAAGAAGATGGTTGCGATCCGAGAGATCCGAAGCTGAGCATCGTCACTAGAGCTGGGCCGGAAGTAGCTGTAGATATCACGTGCCGTAGTGATACCAGTTGAGTGGAGACGCGTATCTGTGGTAGAGAGAATTGCGCTCATAACTGCGAGGATAATGATGACGCCCACACTCGAAGGGACGTAGTCCGTAATGAGCATTGGGAATGCAGCGTCCTGCGTCTGGACGGTAAGTCCGCTCTGATTGAGCGCAACGGTTGTCGCTCCACCAAGTATCACGAGCGCTGAGTAGAATATTGCCAGAATAACACCGGATGCAGCGAGGTGAAGCTTTGCTGTTCTAACATCTCTAGTCGCTGCAATGCGCACGATGTAATTTTGCTCAGTGAAGATCGTCCCAAAGAAGGCGACGATCGTTGCGACAATGCCAATGATGGTGTATGTGCCTCCGGCTGTCGGATCAACGTACGTGGGATCAAACGATGCGAGTTGCTGGTTAACCGCGGTGAAACTACCAATATCAAATATCATATATACAAGCGCAAGTAGTACTGCACCGACCATTAGCACCCCCTGCAAGAGATCGGTCCATGCAACACTGACGAGCCCACCCAACACGGTATACACAATAAATACGATGCCGATGACCCATACCATATACTCGTAGGGGACACCAGTGATTGTGGTTACAAGTAGACTCGCGCCAACAAGCTGCATAATTAAATAGAGCCACGCGTTACCGAGCAGAATTGTACCTGCAATGGGGCGGGCTACCTCGAAGCCGGTCACGTTGGCAATAATATCAGGGAAGGTAAGCAGATTGAGGTTTCGGATCCGGCCGACAACGAAGTAGAGCGCGCCGATCCCAAGCATTAGTCCAAAGATGGTGTGGGTCATCAGGGAGTACCCCTCACCGTAAACGGCACCAATGAAGCCAATGACGCTGACTGCGCTCACGAAGTTGGCAACAAACGACCAAGTTGCCAACCAAGGACCCATATCTTGACCAAATGCCCAAAAGTCCATGACATCGGAGGTTTTGGTGTATCCCCAAACTCCGATGCCAAGCACGATGAGGAGGTAGATAACGAACGTGCCGAGGTAAAACGGATTGACGTTGGTCATTAATCGCCTCCTCCGTTCTCTTCTATCGAGCTGGTCCCCCCTGTACCTCGATCAATTATATTTTCGTTCACTGGTTTTCCAAGTATCACATGAACTACCACGTAGTGGATTGCTCCCATGCTTCCAACGAGAATCGTTGCCACGAACACCAAGAACATTGATGTGGGCATGCCAAACACAGTCATGGTCTCTACTGGCGGCACTATCGTACTACCTTGTAAATATACCGCTATTAGCAAAATAGTGTTCAATAGAATGTTAATATAGTAGTAAAATATCCATGTTAGTTTGTTGTAGATCTTAATTACACTGTGTTACCTACCCCCAAACCTGTCTTTGATCAGGGACTCAGTCTAAGTCTCCGTTAAGAATTTCATAGGTCGCGTCGCGAAGTATAGTAAGACCATTGGTAGCGGCCGACAAATCGACGCGCTCGTCGTAGGTATGGGCTTGTGAAATATCACCTGGACCCCACGTGATGGCCTCGATATCGGCATTGTTCACGAAGTTCCGGACGTCTGTCGACGCCTCGATGCCCCATGGGTTAGTCGATACGTCCGCGACCTCAGCCGAGTGATGACGAAAGACCTCCGCTAGCGGACTGTTGATGTCGATAGCAGCCGATTCGTACGTCCGAGTACGCTCCCAAGAGACGTCGATATTGGAGTCGGCGGCGACCTCGGTGAGCAGGTCATCTATTTCAGTGTCGATGGCCTCTATGCTTTCGTCTGGGAGAAACCGTCGATCGATCGTAATGGTCGCTCGTTCGGGGACGACGTTTTCTTTGGTTCCCGCATCGAACTTGGTTACTGTGGAGTACGCTCGCCCGACCAGATCATCCTCACGTGTCCGCACATTCTCATCGTATGCAGCGAGTGCATCGAGAACTGGTCGCGCACGCTGGATAGCGTTTTCACCTTGGTCCGGGCGACTCGCGTGAGAGGGGTCGCCCGAAACGGTAATTTCGTACCAGGCGAGACCTTTCTCACTTGTTGCGGTTTGCATCTGCGTCGGTTCAAGCACGACACCATAGTCGCCGTCGTACCCTCGTTCTAGCAGGGTCTTCGTCCCCGGCTCGGCGGTCTCTTCGCCGATAGCAGCATGGAAGACAACCGATCCTTCAAGTTCTCCGGATCTGATCTCTTCTGCGAGATCGGCGGTCACTAACATTGCTATAGCGACTCCCGTTTTCATATCCACGCTACCACGGCCGTATAGAGCCCCATCCTCCACATCAGCACCATACGGATCGTGGGTCCACTGGTCGGTATCTCCCGCTGGAACGACATCGATGTGACCGTTCAAAACGAGCGTCGGGTCACCCTCTCCAACGTGGGCCCCAACTTGTGGGCGGTCCTCGTACGGTTCATGTACGAGCTCGGCGTCAATATCACGGTCGTTGAACCATTCGGCGATATATTCTGCGCATTCTCGTTCGTTACCCGGCGGATTCTCTGTCTCTTTCTGAACTAGACTACCGATGAGTTCCGCCAGCTCTTCAGTGCGTTCCATGCTGGACATACCCATGCGTACTCAATCGCACAATGAAAACTATTGTGATCGTCGATAATAGTATTCAGGGAGAAACAAAATAGATCTGGTGTTGTTCAGGTAAGCGGATGTAATTGATAAAATTATTCACCAGTCTGAGATGTAACGCCACTTTATCAAAATCGAGACTCGGACGAACTATGCTTAGTTGAGTCTCTATCATTACATCGCTTGATATGTATCTGGAAACCGACGAAGTACAGGGGTCCCGATATGACAGATTCTTCAATAAAATATAGAAGAAGGATACTCGATCTTTCCAATGGCTAATGAGATGACAACGAATCACCGTACACTGGTGTGTTTCCCGATTTCAAAGGGGCTCTTCGACTACCCTGAACTGCCGAACCTAAATCTCTCTCTTTCACCGCTAGGAGACGCCGATGCTATCGTCCAACTATTCTACGCTGAAACGGTCGTTCGTTGATACAGATTAGCTACCGAGGAAACGCTTAACACACGACCTTCTGAATTCCTCCGTATGCGTATCCAGCTTGATCGGGATCGGTTCGTCGAGACGATGAAAGAGCAGGCCAAGATCGGAGGCACCGAAAATGGCGGATTGCACCGGCTTGCACTGTCCGACGAGGACAAGAAAGTAAGAGATTGGTTCTATGAGCAGATGGAAGCGGCGGGACTCGAAATAGTCGTCGACGAATTTGGCAACATGTTCGGACGCCGAGAAGGGACAATGTCCAATACCGACCCCGTACTGGTTGGCTCACACCTCGATTCACAGCCGTACGGTGGTATTTACGATGGGCCATTAGGGGTAATCAGTGCCCTCGAGTTGGTTCGTACACTTAACGACGAAGGCATCGAGACGGAGCACCCGATCGAGATCGTAAACTGGACCAACGAGGAAGGATCGCGGTACCAACCGGCGATGCAGGGAAGCGGCGTCTGGACCGGAGCTCATGACATTGAGGAGGAGTACGTAAAGACTGATGAGGACGGCCTCAACCTTGAAGCGGAACTCGAACGGATCGGCTACAAAGGCGAGCAGTCAGCTAAACCTCGCACGGACTACGAGACGTACTTAGAACTCCACATCGAACAGGGCCCTTACCTCGCGCTTGAAGGGAAAGACGTCGGTATCGTCACGGGTATCGTCGGCTTTACGTGGGGAGCGGTCACCTACTACGGAGAGGCCGATCATTCCGGTCCGACACCGATGCATTTCCGATCTGACGCGCTGGTTGCGGCAGCTGACGTCATCACCCAGATCCGGCGTATTCCGTCGACGTTGGGCAATCAAACGGTCGGAACAACCGGCTATATTGATGCGAAGCCGAATTCCATCAATACGATTCCTGGCGAAGTCACGTTCAGTTGGGGCTTCCGGGATCCGGACGACGAGATTATTGAGGAAGCGTTCGCCCGTGTGTTGGACGAGGCGGAAGCCGCAGCTGAGCGCGAAGGGGTTGACTGGGAGTGGGAAGAACGGATGCGTGCATCCAGTGTCGATTTCGCCGACCGGTGTATCGACGCTGTCGAGGCGGCTGCCGATGATCTCGGCTACGATGGGATGCGCATTTTCAGTGGTGCCGGACACGATGCAACTCATATGACGGAAGTCTGTGACACAGGTATGGTCTTCGCCGTCAGCGAAGATGGGAAGAGTCACAACGAAAACGAGTACACGAGCTGGGACGATTGTTATGCATCCGCGAACACGATCGCCAATGCCGCACTTGATATTGCGGAACCGAAGCCCTGAGAGCGCCGTGGGGTGTCAAAGCGCGGTCAGTAAGGGACTGGTAGCTATACGGGTGGCGGAACATGGCAATCGCACGGAACGGCCGTCGATCAATATCTCAAGCCAGTAGTTTAGTAGCTGCTTCTGGTTGATGAGTAGTATGGGATATCACCTTGTCGACGCTGGCAATCTCAATCAATGGGATGATCGACCGACTGATGTCCGCTCATTGAGCGTTGCAGCCGGATACGACTACCAAGATTCGAAGCTTGGCCTTCGCGTCTATGCACTCGCTCCCGGCGAGCAATCGGGACTAAAATACCATTCCCATAGTGAACAGGTCGAAGCGTTCTATGTGCTTGATGGGACGCTGCACGTCGAGACGCCGGACGAAGAGTACGTCGTCGAAGCTGACCAAGCGTTGTTTGTCGATCCCGGCAGTCCACAGCGTGCATTCAATCCCGAATCCGCAGACGGATCAGTTCGGGTGCTCGCCATCGGCGCACCCTCTGTCGATGACGCTCAGGGGCACGATCCATCGACTGATGCGTGATCTCCTCCAGTTGGGTGGGCAGCACCTTGCTGGCATTGGTTTACCTCGCCGTCGGTAGAAGGATGCTCACCGGTGGGCGGTCAGCTATTGGTGGTGCCTTCTGGTAAGGCGGTGAAAAATCGAATTGATGCTGCTCTTTGAACTCATTTAGGCTACTGATTCATCGAGGAGCTCACCGATCGCGGTGTCAATGAATTCTTTATCTTCTGGACGGAACCCAAACATCCCGAAATGCCCCCATGGCGTCGGGATCGGTCGCAGCTCGCTATCGGGAATCATCTCCTCTTCGATCCGATTGTCCTCAAGTGTGAACACCATGTCTTCTTCAAATGGGAGAACGTACACGCGGGCTTCGATTCGTTGGAGTGCACTCTCGAGATCACCGTCGGTCATTCGGCTCACATCGGCGTGTTTCCACTTCCAAGCCATTCGAATCAGGTTGTTCGGATCCATCGGGAGGAACCACTCGTCCCAGAGTCGATGCATGAAGTCGTCTAATGACGAGAATCCGGCCCCACGCCACTCTTCTTCGCGCCAGAGATCCGCGCTCGTTCCCATCAAGACCCACGTTCGGGCATGCTGCTTGAGTCCTTGACGCATCGATCGGTGATCGTCGTAATATCCGTCATTCCAGTTCGGGTCTAATTTGAGAGCCGAGATGAGTGCATCGACAAGGAGACTACTCTGAGGTGGATTTCTTGCAGTGCCGCCGATCGGTGCCGCTCGCTTGACCATCTCCGGGTATCGGACAGCCCACTCGTAGGTCTGCTGGGCCCCCATCGACCACCCAAGGACGAGTTCGAGTTCCTCAATCCCGAATTTCTCGGTAACCAGTTGGTATTGTGCACGGACGTCGTCACTAATACGCACGTTCGGGAAATCCGCTTGTCCGTATGGTGGCGGGGTATTGTGCGGTGACGTCGAGAGTCCCCCACCGATCTGATTGGGGAGGATGATGAAATACGATTGTGGATCAAGCGCCATGTCCTTCCCAATGTACATCTCCATGTCCTTGCTGGTCCCTGAATACATATGCGGGAAGAGAACGGCGTTGTCTTTCGCGTCATTGAGTTCGCCGAACGTTGTATATGCGATCTGGCAGTCGGGCAGTGTCTCGCCTTCGGTGAGTTCGAACTCACTCAGTGAGTACGTCTCGTATGGACCATGGACCTCTTGTGAATAGTACTCGTTTTCGATCCCACTCATTGTATGGCTTGCACCAGGCGATGGAGCATTAGCCGGTGTGTGACTCTGGTCTGTCATTTGTCCCTGTTAGCCGACGGAACCCAGAGTATTATAATTATCTTCTATAGACTACTCTACTGCTATAGCCTCCTTTCTTACCATTGGGAGTCAGATAGATGTCGTAGCCAGTTCGCTGCTTTCGTACGAGAGTGGCTTGTTAAAGCGACTTAGAGATACTGTGCACTCGCTGTCCGTTCGTCTGTATCCAGTTCATCGAGATCACGTTCGACGGAGATCACTCTCCGTGTCGGAATATCGAGTTGTCGTTCGCCGTCTGTAATTCGTATCTGGAGATAGCGCTCTTGGGGCGTTATATTCGCTTCATCAGCGTGAACCGTCGTTATCTCGTCATTGGCGTCCTCGTATGTGACTTCGATCATATGAGAGCCAGTCCCTTGAGACAGATCAATCATTCCGTATCCTCAAGTAGTGATCTCCTTTGTAGTGGAAGCCGTGTGCAACATCAGTAGTTGAGATTTGGACGCTGTGCTGAATGTCCCCTCTGTATGTAGCAGTTAGTGCCGTCTGCAGTTTCCAGTCAGAATAGATGAGGCACCTGGTATGGAGAGATGCGAACTAAACGGACTCCTCTAGGCTACAGTAGTTCGTCGTCGGTGAGGTGGGGATACGCTACTTCCCAGAGGTGGTCGTCAGGATCGGCAAAGTAGCCGGAATAGCCGCCCCAGAAGGCCTCCTGAGCCGGTTTTACGATGCGTCCG
>NZ_RDQG01000079.1 GCF_003697815.1 Halalkalicoccus subterraneus
GAGAAGCGCGTCGCGTACTTCCACGGCTGCTACTCGAACTACAACACGCCCGAGGTCGGCAAGGCGATGGTGCGGGTCTTCGAGTCCTTCGGCTACGAGGTCTTGGTGCCACCGCAGAAGTGTTCGGGCACGCCGATGTTCGCAAACGGGATGCTTCCGGACGCCCGGCGCGCCGCCGAGACCAACGTCGCCGAACTCTCGGCGGCCATCGAGGACGGGGCCGACATCATCGCCTCCTGTACCTCCTGTTCGCTCTCGCTTCGCCAGGAGTACCCCGAACTGTTCGACCTCGAGGGAATCGAGGACGTCTCGGCCCACACCTACGAGGCGCTCGAATACCTTCGCATCCACGAGAACCTCTCGGGCGCGCTCGCCGAGAGCGAGATCGACTCCCGAAAGTTCGCCTACCACGCGCCGTGTCACGCGCGCAATCAGGGCCTCGCCGGGCAGGCAATCGAGCTCCTCGACGGCGTCGAGGGTGCCCACGCCGAGGACGTCGGCGATTCGTGTTCGGGCATCTCGGGCACCTACGGCTGGAAGGAAGAGAAGTACGACACCTCGATGAAGATCGGTGCGGAGATGTTCCACCACATGGAGGACGCCGAACCCGACGCGGGGATGACAGAGTGTCCGACCTGTGCGATGCAGATGGAACACGGGACGGGATACGATATCCGTCACCCACTCGAAGTAATCGACGAGGCGCTTGCCGATTAGTCGCGGTCGTCCCACCAGTCGAGCCACGCAAAGAGCGGACCAGAGAGCCCCTCGGAACTGATCCGAACGGTGCCGTCGAAGCGTACCCTCGCCGGCGGCTTTTTCCCGAACTCCGTTGGAACGTCGATTTCGAGATCCTCGGCGGTGAACTCGAGCGTTTCGTCGCGCGCGAGGTTCCGGTCGATCACCGAATCGGCGGTGTCGAGCCACGTGGTCGACCGCTTACGTTTCGTCCCGTCGGCATCACTCATAGCCGGTATACGGAACCGAAGCCTCCTGTAGTTTCCTCCGGTCCGTGATCAGACCGCAGTGTCCTCCGTATAGTCGAGCGAGTCGGTGTAGTAGTCGAACCCGAGGACGACCGCGGCTCCAATAACCACCGCAGCCACGATCGCAGCGATCAGTCCGGTTGTCCAGACCTCAGTCGCATCGGCCGCTTCCCTGACCGGCATCCGAAGTGCCCCGACCATCAACCCGACGAGGAATCCCAGCGTCGCCATCCGGTTGCGTTCGAGCGCACGCTCGACGATGCGGGCCATGGTGAGCAGCCCGATCGTTGCCCCCGTCAGAAAGACCGCGATCGGAACCCCGGGGGTGAGAACGGCATCGAGCGAACCGCCCCTCGGAAGCGCGATCAGCGCGTCGGTGAAATCGCCGAGAATACCGATCAGGAACTGGTATATTCCGAGGATATAGAGGAACGCGGATCCCGAAATTCCGGGCAGGACCATCGCCGAGATGGCGATCATGCCGGCGACAAAGAGGAGTGCCAAGCTCGTCCGGCCGCCGGTTTCGGAGACGCCGGTGACGAGAAACGCGATGAGCGCACCCGCTGCGAGCGCCCCGATCCGACCGGGCGTGTCCACGTCCGTGATCCGGTAGATCACCACGGCGGAGGCGGCGATCAGCCCGAAGAAAAAGCCGTTGAGAACGGCCGGATAGGCCGCGAAGGCGGCTTCGATGACCTGTGCCATGAGGACGACGGCCGTCCCGACCCCGGCACCGAGGACGAGCAGGAACGGAACGTCCATCTCTACGAGTTCGTCGCGAAACCGGGCGCGGCCCGCGGCGCCCATCAGACCGGGGATCGTCGCGAGAATTCGAGGATCGAGCGCGGCGATGGCGGCGATCAGCCGGTCGTAGATCCCCGCGATGAGCGCGATCGTTCCGCCCGAGACGCCGGGAACGATGTCGGCCGCACCCATACAGACGCCCTTCAGATAGATCGAGAGCCACTCGCGCATTGTCGTGCGTTCCCCGTCGGGAACCAAAACCGCACCGATCACTCCTCGCCGGTCGCGTCGACTGAAACCGTCCCGCCGCCGTAGATCGGCTCCTCGCCCACTGCGGCGGTCGCCGTCTCCCCGCCGGCGGTGACCTCGTAGTCGCCCTCAGCGACGACGGCGCTGTCGGTGTAGCCCGCCTCGGTGCCCAGCTCCTCGTTCGTCGCGTAGGGCACCGTCAGCTCGTAACTGCCGTCCTCGTCGGCGGTCGTTTCTTGGGTATATGTGAACGTCCGGTCGGAGGTCTCGGCCGTGAGTTCGAGCTCGGCGGTGACGTTCTCGCCCGGCTGGGCCTCGCCGGTCAGCGTCGCGCCCTCGACGCGCTCGTAGGTCTTGACCGCGCTCTCCTCGCGGACGTCGAAGCGTTGGACGTCGACGATGTCGAGGTTCGGGTTGGTGCGCAGTTGCTGGATCTGGAACTGCAACTGCCGTGTGTTCTCGCGGTTGACGTAGACGCTCCGCCACTCCCCGTCGCTGTCCTGGACGGCGACGCTCACGAACTGGGTGGTGTCGGGGCTCTCGTGGACGAGCCGGTAGTGTTCCAGACTGGCCGCGTCGTCGTAGTACAGCCCCGAGAGCATCGTCTCGTTGTAGCCCTCGTCGAGCCCGCGGACCGTGGTGGTCTCGTTGTCGACGTCGATCTCGCGTTGGCCGAAGTAGCTCGCGTAGCTCGCGTCGCCCCACGTCGCGATCGCGGAGAACTTCCCGGCGGCCATCTCGTCGTCGATCATCACGTAGCGCAGCTGCTCGTTTGTGTCCTCCTCGGCGAGCGCCGCGAGCTCCTCGTCGCTGCGCCCGGTCACGCCGCCGTCGGCGGCCGGGATCGCCTCAACGAGCAGTTCCGCGCGGTCCTCGTCGGCGGTGAGGAAGGCGGCGGCGCTGTCGGCGTTCTGCTGGAACGGGTTGGCGTGGGGGATGCGTTCCCCTTGGACGGTTATCAGGTGGCCGTAATCCCACCACGACAGCACGCCGTAGGTCCCGCTGGGATAGTCGTAGTCGCCGTCCTCGGGGATGTCGTAGCTACCGTAGTAGTCGAGTTCCCCGTTTGCGCCGCCCCACTGGCCCTGCTCGGGCGTGTTGTTCGCGAGCCATTGGTTCGAGCCCTCCCACGTCAGCGCGTCGCTGTTCGGCCCGGTCGCCGCCCCGGCCGCGACGGCCGTCGTGCCCGCGGCGGGCACGATCAGCGGGACGACGAGCGCGAGCGCCACGGCCACGACGACCAGCGTCTGATGGGGTTCGATGCCCCGCAGCGAAGCGGCCCGATCGATGCCGAACCACCTGACGAGCTCTCCGATCAGGGCGGCGTTGCAGACGGCGACGACGACCGCGAGGTAGTAGTTGAACCTGACCTGCGTGAACGCCATGCTCGTCACGAACAGCGCCCAGACGACGATCAGCAGGTGCTCGGCGCGGTACTCCCGGCCGAACAACGGCCGCGCGAGAAGCGAGAGGAGGCCGACCGCGCCCGTATAGAAGGCGAACCGGTACTCGGTGAACGCCCGGGCAGCGGCGTCGTCGGGTGGTTGGGCCTCCGCGATGGTCAGGGTCGTCCCGGTCTGACCGAAGAAGAGTCGCTGGCGGACGTTCGTCGAGAGCGTCCCGAACAGATCGGGCAAGACGACGGCGACCACCGCTCCGACGACGACGATCAGCCCGAGAACGGCCGCGGGGTAGCCCCACCTCGGGAGCCCGCGGGCGTCCCAGAACCGTGCGAGCCACGCCATGAAGAGGCAGCCGGCGGCGACGCCGAGCGCGAGGACCGGCTGGAGGTAGCCAAAGCCCGTCGCGTTCGCGGCCCACCGCTCGATCATGAGTGCGGTACAGACCCCCGCGACTCCCAGAGCGAGCGCGCCGACGATAGCGATGTGATCGGGGCTCGCGCCGCGAGCGTACTCGACGGTCAGCGCGATCGCGAGGAAGACCCCGAAGACCCCGATCAGGATGACGCCGGAGGGCCACGTCCAGACGTACAGCGCGAGCGCGATACCCGCAAGCGCGCCGGCGGCGAGCGGCCGTCCGAGCCCCGAAAGATCGCGCTCGGCGAACTGTTCGTAGACCGGTTTGTCGCGCTCCGCGACGCCGAGTGCGACCATCATCGCCAGAACCGCGATCGACATGAACAGCATCTCCCCGACGTGGTGGTCGAGCGAGCCGACCGTACTGCGCCGCAGGAAGGTCCCGGGAAACAGCGCGAGCAACGCCACGCCGACCAGCCCACCAGGGCGCCCGCCGAGGCGCCGTCCGATGCCGTAGGTCGGTAGCGCGACCAGCGCGCCCATCACCGGGATCGAGAGCAGCGCGACCCGGTAGATCGTCGCCTGGGAGGGGTCGCCCAGACCGACGATCAGGGCAACGGTGGCGATCAGTTGGTCGAAGAGGGTACCGAACTGGCCGACGTACGACCCCGACGGATAGCCCGTCCAGACGTCGTAGGACAGTGCCCACGGCCAGTTCTCGACGGAGTAGTTGATCGTTCGCCAGTGGTACCACGAGTCGACCCCGCTGAGCGCGACCCCCTCGCGGCGCGCGAAGACGCCGTAGGCCTGCAGTCGCACCCACAGCATGAACGCGACGAGAGCGCACAGGACCGGAACATGGTACCAGCGCCGCAGCGTGGTTGAGGCGGTCGTCTCGGTGTCCCTACTGGCCTGTCCCGTACGCTCTCCCATCGTGCTACCGACAGCCTAACGTCCGCATAAACCTTGTGTTGTCCGTGTGTCGTCCCCGTCGGCGGGCACAAACACAAAGGATTTATCCGCCGATTGGGTAGACAGTCGCGATGAAGGACCCGGTCCGCTATGCGTTCACCGGGACGTCGGACGGACGCTCCCTTCGACCCCCCGTTGCTCGGGTATACGAACGGCGCCGTGGCCCGCCGTCGCCATGAGGGTGCGACGGATCCTCACCTCGACCGCGGGGCTGGTCTCGTTCACCGGCCTCCCGTATCTCGCCTATCTCGGAGCCTACGCACTGAAGCGGCCGCGAGGCTCGCCGGCCGCAAAGCGACCCGCCGAGCCGTCGGTCAGCATCGTTCTTCCCACCTACAACGAGGAGCGGATCGTCGAGAGCAAACTCGAAGAGCTCGTCGCCCTCAAGTACCCCCTCGAAAAGGTCGAGGTCGTCGTCGTCGATTCGAGCGACGACCGCACCCCCGAACTCGTCGAGTCGTTCTTCGACGACCGGGAGGCGCCCGATCTCACGCTGATCCGCGAGGACGAGCGACGGGGGCTGGCGCCCGCGCTGAACGAGGCGTACGCGGCGGCAGGCAACGAAATGGTCGTCAAGACCGATTGTGATTCGCGGATCGGCGAGGACGCGCTCCGGGAGGCGGCCGCGAACCTCGCCGATCCGACCGTGGGCGCGGTCACCGGCCGCAATGCGGAGGTGCTCGGCGGCAGCGACGTCGAGCGGGGCTACCGGGACGTCCAGGCGGTCGTCCAGACGCTCGAATCACACCTCGACTCGACGCTGATCTTCCACGGACCGTTCTCGGCGTTCGACCGCGAGGCGATCGTCCCGGTCGACGAGGACTCCATCGCCGACGATTCGGAACTCGCGTTGCGAATCAGAAAAGGGGGGAAACGGGCCGTGTTCGACCCCGAAATCGAGTACAAGGAGGCGGCCCACTCGGACTTCGCGAAGCGGCGCACACAGAAGGACCGCCGCGCGATGGGGTTGATCCGCCTGCTTTGGCGCCAGCGCGACATGCTCGGGGGGTACGGGGCCTACGGACGCGTCGTGTTGCCGTTCAACTGGTGGTTCATGGTCGTCTCGCCGTGGCTCATGGTCGCGACCGTCTGCCTGCTGGTCGGCGGAGGGCTCCTCGCCGGTATCGTTCCGGGAGCGCTCGCCCTCGCCGGCGTCCTCCTGGCGGTCCAGTTAGGATCGCGCGACGCGCTCGGCCCACTGCAGCCGCTTTATTCGGTGTTCGACAGCCAGATCTCGCTGTTTCGCGCGTCCCTCCGACTGCTGGGCGGCGAGGGCGACGGGACCTGGGAGGTCGATGCCGAACTCAGGGAGGTCTACGATGACTGATACCAGCGATGAGGGCGCGCCCGCGCCCCTGCGACCCGACAGCCGCGTGGCGATACTGCACGATCGCTTCCCGGGGATCGGCGGCGGGGAGATCTTCGCGATCGAGGCCGCGCGCGTGCTCGACGCCCCGATCTACACGACCTACGTCGCCGAGGGAACAGAGATCCCCGACGACGTCACCGTGATCCCGTTCCGACAGGCGAAGTACACCGCCCTCCCGTGGCGACCGTTTCTGGAGTGGAAGAACGAGGGTATGAACCCTCTCGAGACGCTCAACGTCGCCCTCGACATGACCGACGCCCACGACGACCTGGGCGAGTACGACGTGATCGTCGAGAGCGCCCCGCTCTCGAAGCACTACATTCCGGACGTGGACCAGCGGATCGTCCACTACCCTCACAGCCCGCCCCGATGGCTCTACGACCTCTATCGGGACCGACTGGCGTCGTTTCGCCAGCCGGGTGTGGAGGCCGTCGTCAAGGGATATGCCAAGCTGTGGCGCGCGCTCGACAAGGAGGCCAACGACTACGTCGACCGGTTCGTCGCCAACAGCGAGTTGATCCGCGATCGCATCCGGCGGTACTACGACGAGGACGCCGACGTCATCTACCCGCCGGTCACCGGCGACTGGCGCAACGAGGGCGACGGTGGGTACTTCCTCACCTGGTCGCGTCTCGCGCCCGAAAAGCGGATCGGCCTGATCGCCGAGGCCTTCGCGGGGCTCGACGAACGGCTCGTGATCGCGGGCGACGGCCAGGAGCGCGAGGCGATCGAGCGCATCGCGTCGGGCCACGACAACGTCGAGGTCAGGGGCTACGTCGAGGACATCGAGTCGCTGGTCGCCGGCGCGACGGCGGTCGTCTACGCGCCCAAACAGGAGGACTTCGGGCTCGTCGGGGCCGAGGCCATGATGGCGGGCAAACCCCTGCTCGGCGTGAACGAGGGCTTTACGAGGTATCAGGTCGAGCCGGGACGGACGGGACTGCGCTTCGAGCCGACCGTCGCGTCGATCCGGGCGGCCGTCCGCCGGTTCGATCCCGACGACTTCGACGCCGAGGAGATCCAGGAGGTCGCGCGACGCTACGCGTACGATCGGTTCGAGCGCGATCTCCGGGAGGTCGTCGAGGAACTCGCACCCGGGGACCTCGCCGAGCCGGTTTCACGCCCGATCACCCACCCGGACCCCGACGTCAGCGTGGTCGTCCCCACGATGCCCGCCAACGATCACGACGGGGTCGTGTCGTCGCTCGCAGACCAGACCGCGGACGGCTTCGAGGTCCTCGTCGTCGACGACCCCGATATCGGGGTCTGCGAGGCTCGAAACCGGGGGATACGGCGTGCGGCCGGCGACGTCGTCGCCTTCACCGACGACGACTGCCGACCGCCGGCCGACTGGATCGCCTCGATCCGCCGGGCGTTCGCGGAGACCGACGGGCTCGTCGTCCTCGAGGGGCCGGTCGAGGGCGGGATGAGCTACGAGGGGCGGCGCAAATACCCCACCTGCAACCTCGCCGTCGACCGCGAGGCGGCCCTCTCGGTCGGCGGGTTCGACGAGCGCTTCGAATACTGGCGCGAGGACACCGAGTTCGGGTGGCGCCTCGAGGAGTACGGCGCGGCGGCCTACGACGACCGCGTCAGGATGGTTCATCCCGACCGACCCCGGTCGTCGATCGTCGAGGAAAACGAGGCGCTGCTCCGGCGGACCCATCCCGAGAAGTACGAGGAGATCATCGTCCCCGACACGCTCGGCGGCCGAGTCAACGACTGGCTCTGGCGGCGAGGCGTCTGGGACGCGATCGACGAGGTACGCAACCATGGATAAGGTACTCATGCTCCATCAGTTCCACGAACCACACCACGCACACCGGGTGTTCGGCGACGCGGTCGGCGCCGACTACCGGCACTTCGAGACCGGCGACCCGATCGGCGGCCCCGAGGCCAACCTGAACTCGATGCTCGCGCGGCTCCGGACCGCCGTCGACCTGGACGCCTACGACGTCGTCGTCGGCGAGGGAACGACGCCGATCTACACCCTGTCGTTCTACAAGCTGTTCAACCAGTGGGACGCCGACGTCGTCCCGCTGATCGCCGACGAAACCTTCCTGAAGATCCGCGATCAGCGCACCCATCACGTCTGGCGCCACGTCCTCTCGCCGGTGATGAACCGAGTGATCGCCGGCGCAATCGCGGTCGGCGACCTCGCGCGGTCGTGGGCGCGAGAATATCTCTCGATTCCCATCAGGACCGTCCACCCGCCGATCGCCCGGGCGAAATACGACGCGCTCGAGCCCATCGGGCGACGGAACGCGGACGCCCCCGGCGACGGCGACGACTCCGCGGCCTCCGGTGACGGCGTTCGGATCCTCCACGCCGGGACGGTGAGCGACCGCGCGGCCGTCGCGAAGAAGAACGTCGACCTGCTCGCCGAGGTCGTCGCCGGGCGCCCGGACTGGTCGCTCCGGCTGCTGGGGGCCGGCCACGACGACTTCGCCTACAGCGACCTCCGCGGCGTCGAGGCGCTCGGGTTCGTGGACCTCGAGGAGTTCGCCGCGGAGTTCGCCGCGGCGGACGTCTACGTCCAGCCGAGCGCGGGGGACGCGTTCCCCGTCGCGAGCCTCGAGGCGATGCTTGCGGGGCTTGTGACCGTCGTCTCGACGGCCACCGGCACGCGCGAACTCGTCGAGCCCGTCGATCCGGCGCTCGTCCGCTCGCCGACCGCGGCGGACGTCGAGCGGGGCATCGAGTACGCGCTCTCGCTGTCTCCCGACGAGCGCCGCGAGCGGGGCCAGGCGCTTCGAGACCGTGTACGTGGGCTCACCGAAGACGAGCAAGCGGAGGCGTTCCGGGCGGCCCTCGAGGGGGTGGTGGCGTGACCCGAAACGTCGTGTTGATCTGTCTGGACACGGTCCGGAAGGACTACTTCGATGAGTACGCGCCGCGCCTCCAGGAGCTCGCGAGCGTCTCCTTCGAGCAGTGTCGCGCCGCGAGCGCTTGGAGCACGCCGAGCCACGCGAGCATGCTGACCGGTCGGCTGCCCCACCAACACGGGATCCACACCCACAACCGGGACTTCTCGGGGCTGGCACGCTCGGAGACGTTCCTCGGCGACATGCCCGACCACGTCGCGCTGGGCGCGAGCGCGAACGTCTACGCCAGTTCGACGTTCGGGTTCGATACCGTCTTCGACCGCTACTCCGACGTCGCGCCCCACCGTCGGTTCCCCGAGGGGATGGACATGGAGAAGTTCATCCAGGACCGCGAGGGGGACGGGATCGGGCGGTTCGTCGAGTTCGGCCGGGCGGCACTCGGCCACGACCACCCCCTCGAAAGCCTCGCGAACGGCGCGCTGTTCAAGGCGAACGACCTCTTCCGTCGGGCGCCGCTCCCGAAGCTGCTCGATGACGGCGCCTCGATCGTCGCGAGGGAGGGGGTCTCGATGGTTCAGGACGCCGACGAGCCCTTTTTCCTCTTTACGAACTTCATGGACGCCCACGGACCGGTCCATCACGTTCTGGGCTATGACCGGGACCTCCACTCGGCACCGAACACCTGGACCTCCTTCGAGTTCGACGACTGGGATATCAACACCGGGGGCGTCCAGGACCACCACGAGCAGGACCTCCAGTACCACCGCGAGCTCTACGGCGCGGCGATCGACTACCTCGACCGGAAGGTGGCGTCGTTCGTCGAGCGACTCCAGGAGGAGACCGACCGCGAGACGACCGTCGTGATCACCGCCGACCACGGCGAGAACCTGGCGTTTCCCGCCGACGAGGAGATCTTCGGCCACACGAGCAGCCTGACCGAGGGACTGTTGCACGTTCCCTGCTATCTGATCAACCCGCCCGCGGGCTACGAGTCGGTCGAGCGCGAGTACGTCAGCCACCTCGAACTGGGGACGCTCATCGCCGGGCTCGCAGCCGAGGAGACTCCCGACGTGTTCGCGGAGCGCATCCCGGCCGAACTCGTCGGCATCGGCGTCGGCGGGGCGCCGAACGACCCCGAGGAGCACCGCTACTGGGACCGAATGTTGCGGTGCGTGTACGACGGCGAGACGAAGTACGTCTGGGACTCCCTCGGCGGAAGCACGGAGTACGCACTCGACCCCGAGCGCCCCTGCTGGCAGGAGACGGCCGCCGAGGACGTCGAGATCCCCTCGTGGGCAGGGGAGTTCTTCGACGTCGAGATCAGCGAGTACAAGGAGCGCGCCCGGGAGTCAGAATCGCATCGGGAGGTCGACCCCGACGTCGAACGGCGTCTCGAGGAGTTGGGATATCGATGAGGAAACTCAACGTCGGCGCGGGCGAACGGGGCGAGGGCGACGTCACGCTCGATCTGCTCTCGGCCGTGGGACCGGACGTCCAGGGGACCGCGACGGCCCTCCCGTTCGCAGCGGAGAGCTTCGACGTCATCGAGATGGATCAGGTTCTCGAACACATCCCCCCGGCGGAGCTGGGGGCCGTCTTCGAGGAGTGCTACCGCGTGCTCCGGCCGGGCGGACGCCTCGAGGCGTGGGTTCCCCATGCGGCGTCGCGGCTCAACGATCAGGACCCCACCCACCGCTCGACCTGGACGTACGGCACGCCCGAGTACTTCGCCGACGGGAACTTCTCGTGGTACTACGACGACCACGACTTCGAGTTCGACCTCGTTCACCGCGAGGTGTCCGTCTGGGTGCTCGAAACCGCGCCGGCAAGCGGCATCCGGTCGGTACTGCTGCAGACCGCCCACCGACTGTTCGACTGGAACGACGGCGTCGTCTACCGTCCCTCGGTCTCCGGCTCCGTCCATTTCGTCCTTCGAAAGGTGTAATCCATCCATGTCAACCGAACACGCTCCCGATCGAACGCTGCTCGTGACCGTCGACTCGCTTCGCTACGACCGCTTCGAACACATGCCCCGAACGCGGGACTTCCTCGACCGAACCCACGACCGTGCCTTCGCGACCAGCACGGCGACGCTGGGGAGCTTTCCCGCCATCATCGGCGGCGAGTACGCCGCGGGCGGCGGCCTCGAACGCGAGCAGAGCGTCGCACACGAGTTCGACGCGTACAGCGCCGGAATCACCACCAACCACCTGCTCTCGGCGGAGTACGGCTACGACGCGGGGTTCGACTCGTTCGTCTCGCCGAAGGGCGGCGGCGAGTCCCTGAAGGACAGGGGTGCGGTCATGCTCCAGCGCGGAACGCTCCCCCACCGGATCGCGACGTGGGGCTGGAACCGCTACCAGCAACTGCAGAGCCTCGTCGGCGAGATCGAGAAGTCGTTCCGACCGGCCGACGACGTCGTCTCGTCGTTCCGGCGGGAGGTAGACGACCGCGAGTCGTGGTTCGGCTGGCTCCACTTCATGGAGCCACACCACCCCTACGACCCCGACGACGCGCCGGTCGGTCGTGAGGAGGCCCAGCGCGTGACGCGAACCGTGCTCGCGGGTCGGGGCTCCGAGGCCGACGAGGAGCTGGTCCGCGAGCTCTACGAGCGGGAGATCGCCGAACTCGACGCGGCGCTCGACGAGCTCTGGGAGGCGATCCCCGACGACACCCGGGTCGTCTTCTGTGCGGACCACGGGGAGCTGCTCGGGGAGGGCGGGCTGTGGGGTCACCCCGGCGAGATGCGACCCGAACTGCTCCACGTCCCCTTCGGGACGAAAAACGCCCCCGATCTCGGGGACGTCGTCTCGCTGATCGACGTCCCCACGGTCCTTCGGGGCGCAGAGCACGGGCTCGGAACGCTCGACCGGGAGGTCGCCTTCGCGGCCTACGGCGACCGGAAGGCCGCGATGAACGCCGAGCACATCGCTACCGCTGAGGGGACCCGCCGGCTGACGGACGGCGAGTCGACGACCGATTCGAGCCTCGAAGGCGACCTCGAACGGTTCGATCCCGAGTACGTCGTCAAAGAGGAAGCGTTACGGGAGGACCTCGAGGATTTGGGATACGTATGACCCTCATCGTCCTCGCGCTCGACGCGCTCGATCGCGGGCTGGTCGAGCACTTCGACATCGAGGCCTTCCAGTTGGGATCGGAGGGCGAGATCGAGACGTTCGCCCACTCCCAGGACACCCCTTACACCCCCGAGGTCTGGGCGACCGTCGCGACCGGTCGTCCGCCCGAGGACCACGGCATCACCGGCTCGGGCACCAGCGAGTGGGAGAACCCGCTTCTCTCGGTGCTGTCGCGGGCCACCGGGCGGCTCAACGAGTCCACCCGCGGGACGCTCGGCGGGCTCGTTCGCCGGCACACGGGCGAGCGCGAACGGATCGGCGAGACCGACGCCGACTCGGTGTTCGACCGCGACGGCGCGGTCGTCCACAACTGGCCCGGCGTCCACGACGGCGCCCCCCTCCAGCGCGCCTGGGACCTGATGAACGCGGCCTCGGAGGGAGCGCCCCGCCACGAGTTCGAGCGCGACCTCTTCGGGCTCTGTGCCGAGCAGTTCGGCTGGGCCCGCGAGATGCTGAATCACCCGGTCTCGCTGGCCGGCGTCCACGTCCACACGCTCGACGCGGCGGGCCACGCCTACGCAGACGACGAGGCGGCCCTCCGGCGGGCCTACGAGCGCGTCGGGGAGTTCGTCGCGGGGGTCGAGGCGGCCCTCGGTGCCGAGGACGACCTCCTGATCCTGAGCGATCACGGGATGCGCACGGCCTTCTATCCGGCCGACGAGGGCGAGGATCCCGCGGGCCACTCCTGGCGCGCCTACGCGAGCACGACGGCCGACGATCACCCGCGGTCGGTCTACGACGTCCGCGAGTGGATCGAGGCGCGGGTCACCGACGCACACGTCGACCGCGAGGGCATCGACATGCCGACGGAACGGCTTCGGGAGCTCGGCTATCTCGAATGAGCGGGACGGACGCCTCGAGCGTCAGCCTCGGCGGCGAGACGGCGAAGGCGACCGTCGCGAAGTTCACGATGGCGGCCATCGGCTTCGTCGGAACGATCGTCTTCGCCCGGATTCTGGGCCCGACCGGCTTCGGGGGGTACTACCTCCTGTTCTCGCTCGTCAAGCTCATCGACCGGGCCGTCTCCGGGTGGGGATCGGCCTCGAAGAAGCGCTATTCGGAGGCCACGACCGACGGCGACGAGATCCTCGGAGGACAGCTCGCGTTCACCGTCGTCTGGGTGGCCCTCTCGGGGATCGCCCTCCTGATCGGGTCGAACTGGCTGGTCGACTACACGGGCCTCCCGGAGGCGCCGGTCATGTTCGCGGTGTTGCTGGTCGCGGTCACGTTGTACGAGCCGACCGAGCAGGTGGTTCAGGCCCGGGGACTCGTCGGCGCGGCCACCTGGATCGACACCGCCAGGTCGACCCTGACGTTCCCCTTCCAGTTGGCGTTCGTCCTGCTTGGGTTCGGCGCCGCCGGCATGGCCTACGGGTTGGCGGCCGCGACGCTGCTCGTGGTGCCCGTGCTCTGGCGGTACGTCGACGGCCGTCCGACGATGCCCTCGCGGGAGACCCTCGAGAGCCTGTGGGCGTACGCCAAATACAGCATCACGAACGCCTTTCTCGGGAAGGCCTACGACCGCTTCGACGTGCTGTTGTTGGGCTTTCTCCTGACGCCGGCGGTCGCCGGCTACTACGAAGTCGCGTTCAAGCTGACGCTGCCGGCGGCGTTCGTCATGATGACCGCCTCTAGCGGGCTGATGGCCCGCGTGAGCCACAAACACAGCCGGGACGAGCCCTTCGCCGAGGACGTCTCGAACACGCTCTCGTTTTCGAGCGTGCTCGCCGTCCCCATGGTCGCCGGCGCGCTCGTGCTCTCCGATCCGGTCGTCGTCACGCTGTACGGGCCCGAGTACGCGCCGGCGGCCGCGTTTCTGATCGGACTCGCCGCCTACCAACTGGTCACGACCCAGCGGGGACCGCTCTCGCGGACGATCGACGCCGTCGATCGCCCCGACGTCAACACGCGTATCTCGGCGCTGACGCTGGGACTCAACATCGTCCTCGGAGTCGTCCTTACGCTGGAGTTCGGCGGCATCGGGGTCGTCGTCGCGACCGTGATCGCCGAGTCGCTCCGGTACGTCGTCTCGGCGGCGTACGTCCACCGAAAGCTCCCTGAAATCGATCTGGTGCCGAAGACGCTGCTCGAACAGTTCGGCGCCGCGGCCGTGATGGGCGTCGTCGTCGCGCTCGTTGAGCGGCTGGTGACCATCCAGCGGTGGTATCACCTGATCGCCGTCGTTCTCGTCGGGGCGGTCGTCTACGGTCTCGTCCTCGTGGCGGCGAGCCGGAAACTCCGGGTGACCATCGGGGGGATCGTTCGCGACACCCACATCGGGCGCTACACGCCGGAGTTCGTGCGAAATTGGTGATCGCCAGGCCGCGGCGCGTCGACCCGAAGCCGGCCTCGAACGGTAAAAGAAGGCTTTTACACGGGTAGGGGCGATAGTCGACGATGGCCGGTGAGGAGGACGTCTGTGTACTGATCCCGACCCTCGAGGAAGCCGAAACCATCGGCGAGGTGGTGCGGGAATTTCGCGAACGGGGGTTCTCGAACGTGCTCGTCGTCGACGGGAAGTCGAGCGACGACACGCGCGAAGTCGCCGCCGAGGCCGGCGCCCGCGTCATCACCCAGTCGGGCGACGGCAAGGGCCAGGCGATCCGGGAGGCGCTTTCACACATCGAGACGCCGTACGTGCTGATGGCCGACGGCGACGGCACCTACCGACCCGCGGACGCAGAAGCGATGCTCGCGCCGCTTCGGTCGGGTACGGCCGAACACGTCATCGGGGACCGCTTTGCCGACATGGAAAACGGCGCGATGAGCCGACTGAACCACGCGGGAAACGGCCTGATCAACCGCGCGTTCGCCTACATCCACGGCCGCGATCTGGGCGACATCCTGAGCGGCTACCGGGCGTTCACTCGCGAGTCGGTCGAGCGGATGGTGCTCGCCGAGGACGGCTTCGGCATCGAGACCGAACTCGCCGTCGAGTGTATGCGCCGGAACGTCTCGACTGCGGTCGTGCCGATCCGCTACGAACCGCGCCCTGAGAGCTCCGATACGAACCTCCGGCCCTTTCGTGACGGCGGGCTGATCGTCATCACGCTCTACCGGCTTGCGCGCACGCACAACCCGCTGTTCTACTTCGGGAGCGTCGGCGTCTCGACGATGGTTCTCGGGTCGCTGATCGCCCTCTGGGTGGGGTATCGGTGGTTCTTCGTCCAGACCAGCCACGAGGTGATGGCGCTGTTTGCCGCCTCGTCGTTCCTCTTCGGGATGCAACTGGTCGTCTTCGGGCTGCTCTCGGACCTGATCGTCACCCTGCACCGCGAGCAGATGCGCCGCCTCGACCGTGAGGAGCGATAACGGCTTCTGACTCCAGCGAGTAGCGCGGGCCATGACCGAGTACACCACCGTCTCCATCCCGAAGGACCTCGCCGAACGCGTCGAGGAGACCATCGAGGGGACCAGCTTCCAGAGCACGAGCGACCTCGTACGGTTCCTGCTCAGGAGCATCGTCATCCAACACCAGAAACGGGGCGAGCTCACCGAGGCCGAGTTCGAGGAGATCGCCGACCAACTTCGTGATTTGGGCTACTTGAAGTAGTCAGAGGGTTTCGACGGGCGGTTCGGCCTCGACGATCTCGAGTGGCTGACGGGTTCCTCGTCGCCCGAAGACCGCGAGCCGCTCGACGCCCCACGGCGGCACCGCCACGAACATCGTCGCGTGTAAATCGTCGGTGAGTTCGACCTTCAACTCACCCTGCGGGTGCGAGACGAACCGCCCCTCGGTCCGGCTCGCCGGCGTCGAGAAGTCCATCCCGAAGACGGCGTTCACCGACCGGCCCGCATCCGGGTGATAGAAGTGAGTGTACACGGGCGTATCCGGCGATATCGCGAGATCGGACTCGAACTCGCCCGCGGGGGTGGTCCCGAGACCGGCGCTGAAGCGCTCGGGTTCGGCCTCCTCGGCGAACTCCAACAGCGCCGTCGTCAGCCCGCGGGTGATGTACGCCACTCTCGGCCCGTAGTCCGTCGACGGATATACGCTTTCCGTCGCCTACAACGGAAGAAACATCCTGAGGCTCTTCGCGTAGAGCCGCGGGGAGTTCTTTCGCGACCCCGACAGCGCCTCGCGAAGCGCCGCCGGTGCGTCCTCGACGAGCGGCTCGCCGTGACCGACGAGGATCCGCTCGGGGAGAAACCCCCGGAGGGGCGTCGGCGGGAACAGCCGCCGGGCGGGATGGACGCCGAGGCGCTCGCCCGGCGCGCGGAAGTAGTCGGCCGTGCCGACGCTCTCGGGGACCACGAGGGTCCCGTTCTCGTCGTTATAGAGGCCGACTTCGGTCCAGATCGGGGAGTCGAGGACGGTGAAGGAACGATAGCCGCTGTCGGCGAGCGTCCCGTCGAACGTCTCGACGGGCGCGTCGACCTTACGGCGGACGGTAGCGAACGCCTCGGGGAGATAGACCGAACTCCCGTGACGGTTCGCGATCGGGGCGGCGTCGCGGGTATGGCGATCCAGCAGGACGACGACGCCCGCGAGCTCGCCCGCCTCGGCGATCCAGTCGTCCAACTCGGGCGTGTCGACCGGATCGACCAGCCAGACCTCCTCATCGGAGACGAGCGCGTGGCTCGTCCGTCGCATGTTCTCCTCGGGGAATGCGATCCAGCTAAAGCCCCCATCGAACTCGGCCACACGACGTGCGTCCCTCGCCTCGCCGCCCTGTTTCATCGGCATGGGCGAGGGTAGGACCTCCATACCGATAAAACCCGTCTCAGAAGGGGTACTCGCGTTCCTCGCGTTGGACGGAGATCCACTTGGTCGTCGTCAGTTCGTCCTTGATCGCGTCGCCGTTGTACCGCCCGATCCCCGAGGCCCCGACGCCGCCGAAGGGGACGTGGGGCTCGTCGTTGATCGGCTGGTCGTTGATGTGGATCATCCCCGTCTCCACGCGGTCGGCGACCCGTTCTGCGCGCTCGCGGTCGATCGAATGTACGGACCCGGAGAGACCGTATTCGGTGGCGTTCGCGAGTGAAATCGCCTCCTCGTCGTCCGAGAAGGGGATCACCGGCGCGACGGGGCCGAAGTGCTCGTTGCAGGCGGCAGCCATGTCGTTTTCCACCCCTGAAAGCACGGTCGGCTCCAACAGGAGGTCATCGAACTCGCCGCCAGCCTCCAGAGTCGCGCCCTCGTTTACGGTTTCCTCGATGTACTCGGCGAGCTGGTCGCGCTGGCTCTCGTTGATGATCGGTCCGACGATCGTCTCCTCGTCCTTGGGATCGCCGACGGGAAGCGACTGTGCCTTGTCCGCGAGCGCCGCGACGTAGTCGTCGTACAGCGACTCGTGAACCAGGTGGCGGTTGATCGAGATGCAGACCTGGCCCTGATGGACGAAGCTGCCGAAGGCACCGGCGTCGACGGCTTGATCGAGGTCGGCGTCTTCGAGGACGATGTGGGCGTTGTTGCCACCGAGTTCCATGGCGGGTTCCGAGAGGGCTTTCGCGGCCTGGCTCGCGACCCCGCGCCCGACCGGCGTCGAGCCGGTGAAGGCGATCACACGAGGGACCTCGTGGCCCGCGACGCGGTCGCCGATCTCCGATCCGCGGCCGGGGACGACGTTGAGAAGCCCCTCGGGAAGGCCGGCCTCCTCGAAGATCCGCGCGAGCGCGAGCCCGCCCGTGATCGGCGTGTCGGAAGCGGGTTTCAGTACGACTGCGTTGCCGAGCGCCAGCGCGGGCGCGACAGCGCGCATCGAGAGGTGGAAGGGAAAGTTCCACGGCGAGATCACGCCCACGACGCCGACGGGCTCGCGTTTTACGATGTTCTCCTTGCCCGGCGTCACCGAGCGGTCGTGCTGACCGGGCGAGGAAAGCGGAAAACTCGCCGCGAGCTCCATCATTCCCGTCGCGATGTCAAGTTCGATCTCGGCCTTCAGGCGCGTGCCGCCGGCCTCGCGGGCCAGCAGCTCGGCCAGTTCCTCGTGGCGCTCCTCGATGACTCCAAGCGCGTTCTGTATCACCTCGGCGCGCTCCTGTGGCGGGGTCCCCTTCCATTCGGTCTGGGCTGCCGCCGCGGTCTCGTAGGCCTCGTCGACCGTTCCCTCGCTTGCCGCCGACACCGAGGCGAGCTCCTCGCGTTCGTATGGGTCCTCGACCGCGAGGCGGTCCTCCCTCGTCTTCCACTCTCCGTCCAAGTAGAGCGATTCCCACCCGTCGCCGCCCAACTGCGGTAGTTCGGGCATGGGAAAACGGAGGACAGCGAGCCTCAAGAGTGCCCGGCCACCCCTCTTGATTGCCGCCTCACGACTTATGATGGTCCGCGAGTATTCCCGTTCATGCTCGATTCGCTTACCCATCTCGCCCTCGAAGTCAAGTACCTCGACCGGTCCCGCGAGTTTTACACGACGTATTTCGACCTGCCCGTCGAGCGCGAGGGCGAACACGAGGTGGTCTTTCGAGCCGGCGAGACGGCGCTGATCTTGCGCCGCCCCATCCGCGTCCCGCGTGGCGGGTTGCACACCCACTACGCCTTTTCCACCCCGCCCGCAGAGTACGACGACTGGTGGGATTCCTTGGAAGACCTCGATCCCGACGAACACACCTTTGGCTCCGCGCGCTCGCTCTATGTCGACGACCCCGATGACCACTGCGTCGAGATCGGGGAAGGCGACGGTTCGGGTACGGGACTCACGGGCATCTTCGAGGTCGTCCTCGAAGTCGCTGACTTGGAGCGCGCCGAGGAGTTCTACACCGACCTCGGGTTCGAACGCACCGACCGGGGAAGCGACCGGCGGCGGGTCCGGCTGGCGGGCCCGATGGATCTGGAACTCTGGGAGCCCCAACTGGGCCTCGCGGACGCCCGTGGGGGTGTCCACGTCGATCTCGGATTCGAAACGCGAGATCCCCAGGCGGCCGTTGAACCCGTCCGCGAGCGGGCCTGTGCGGTCGAGTCGTTCGACGGGGCCCTTCGAGTGATCGATCCGGACGGCCACTCCCTGTCCTTCGGGTAGCTTCGTTTCGAAATAGCTATTCGGACCCCGCCGGGAGGGTCGATGTGGACGACGACTCCCTCCAGTTTCTCACGCTCTATGGGACCCGTTTCGCGGAGGGCTTTGGCTTCATCACGCTGATCACGCTGTTGCCCTCCTACATCAACGAACTCGACCCCACCGGGACGACGGTTCTGGGGATGACCGTCAGCGCGGGCTTCATCATCGGGATGTACACATCCGGCTTTACGCTCGCCCAGACCGCGACCGTCATCCCGCTTGCGTGGGCGGGCGATCGTTTCGACAAGCGGACCGTACTGTTAGGGGTCATCGCGACGGGCGCGGCGGTCTACGCGCTCTTTCCGGTCGTCGACTCCTCGGCCTCGTTCATCGCGATCCGCGCCCTCCAGGGGATCGTCGTCACCGGCACGGCGCTGATGACCCTCGCGCTCGTGGGACAGGTCGCCGCGGTGGGCACCCGCGCCGATAAGATCGGGAAGGCGAACGCCGCCTCCTTTGCGGCGTCGATACTGGGCTCGCTATCGGCGGGTGCGATCTACGATACAGTCGGCTTCGGGCCGATCTTCACCCTGATCGTCGCGCTGATGGTGGTGACGTGGATCGGGCTGTACGCCGTCCTCGACTCCGACGAGACGCGCGTCGAGGGCTTTCCGTTCAGCGACCTCGCCATGAACCGCCGGATCCTCACCGTCAGCAGCTTTCGGGTCCAGTACGCCTTCGCGGTCACGATGGTCCGTACCTGGGTCCCGATCTATGCGGGGACGGCGATGGCTTCGGGAGGGCTCGGCGTCGCGGCCTTCGCGGTCGCGCTCACCGTCACCGCCGAGAAGGCGACCAACATGGTCGGGCAGCTCTTTACCGGTCGGCTCTCCGACGGATACGGCCGCGCGCTGTTCGTCTTCGTCGGCGGCGGGGCCTACGGGCTGATTGCACTCGCGATCCCACTTGCGCCCGCGATCGGGACTGCCCTTGGCACCCCTGCTTCGCTGCCCCTCGTCGGTGAGATCCCGCCGGCGTACCTCCCCCTCCTCGCGTTCTCGGGACTGCTTGGCGTCGTCGACTCGTTTCGCGAGCCCGCAAGTATGGCCCTGTTCGCCGACGAGGGGTCCAACGAGGGCGGGGTCGCCTCCAGTTTCGGGATCAGAGAACTCATCTGGCGGCCAGGATCGGTCGCCGGACCGCTCATCGCCGGCTGGCTCATGGTCGAGGTGAGCATGGCCTCGGTGTTCTACGTCGGCGGGGTGTTCGCGGTCACGGGCGCGCTCGCCTTCCTCGCGATCCTCGTTTCGGATCACGGACGAAACGCGCTGACCGCCTGGTAGACGGCTCGATCCGATAAAACGACTGTACCTTCGGACTCAGAGGCGATCCGTATCGACGCTCACGCCGTCCGGGGTCACGATAAGAAACGACCGGAAGTGAACGAGTTCGCCGCCGGACTCGCTGATCTCGCGGGCGAACCCGCTCGCGAGTTCGTTCAGTTCGCCCTCGACCGCGAGCACGAGCACCTCGCCGCGTTCCGTTGCGGCGATCCACTCCTCGGGGGGAGTCGTCCCGTCGAGCACGCCCAGCGTGATCCGGGCTCCGTCCCCGCCGTCCTCGTCGTCGATATGTTCCTCAACCGACCGGAGGTCGAGGTTGAAGTCGGCCATACGCGGGGGTGGTTCCCGCCCGCAAAAAACCTAGCGTCGTCCGACGCTCAGTCCTTGTACTCCCGGCGGAACCCGCGGAACTCAGCGCGATGGGCCTCCTCGTCGCTGAGCAGTTCGACCGCCAAGTCCTCGGTGACGGGGTCGTCTGCCTCCTCGGCGGCGTTGATCAGCGCGCGATACGTTTCGATGGCGCCCTCCTCGGCCTCGATGACGCCGTCGATCACGCTGAGGATGTCCGTGCTGTCCTCGGGGGGCTGAAGGCCCGACTGTGCCGCCTCGAAATCGAAGGAGGACGGCGGACGGGCATCGAGCTGTTTCAGGCGCTGGCCCAACATTCGGGCGTGATTCAGCTCTTCGTCGACGTCCAGATCGAGGCTCTCTTTGATCCCCTCGGCGTGCACCCCGTCGAGGACGATCGAGTTCGTCAGGTAGTTCATCACCGTTTCGAGTTCGTCGTTGTACGCCTCCTGGAGGAGGTCGATGACCTGATCGCTCGTCATGCGCCCGCCGGTTGGTTGGCCAGTCCCTTCAGTATGTACGGTGTCCGTGCACGCCCGATCGCCACAACGGTCGTCCAGTTCCCGGCGCGCGCCACGACCTCGATAGTACGTTTCCACAGAACAGGCGTGGAAATATTTCCCTACCGTCCGTCGTCGCCGTTCCGATCTCGATATCGTATCGAGACGACTAATGGAATTAAGGTCATTATACAGCGTTGTAGTCGTGCGGTTTCGATGAGACTGACGGATCGTATACTGGTTTCGGATACCGTGGTTCGTCATCACAGCGGTGGATTTATATACTGGTGCCGCCCTGAACCCGAGTACCATGTCCGACAACACCATGGGCGCCTCCGACACCAGTCGGGGGGGTCGAGTTCTTCCAGGGCACGTTAGCTTCCAGTGACGAGATCGAGACGGTACGGATCTTCGACACTACACTGCGTGACGGCGAGCAGACACCGCGAACGTCCTTCAGTTACGACGATAAGCGCGAAATAGCGGCCGTGCTGGACGAGATGGGAACCCACGTCATCGAGGCGGGCTTTCCCGTCAACAGCGACGCCGAGTTCGAGGCGGTCAGCGACATCGCCGCCTCGACCACCTCGACGGTCTGCGGGCTGGCCCGCGTCGTCGAGAAGGACGTCGAGAGCGCGATCGACTCGGGCGTGGGGATGATCCACGTCTTCGTCTCGACGAGCGACGTCCAGATCGAGGACTCGATGCATGCCACCCGCGAGGACGTCAAGGAGCGGGCCGTCGAGTCCATCCAGCGAGCCAATGACGCGGGCGTCGAGGTGATGTTCTCGCCGATGGACGCCACGCGCACCGACAGCGACTTTCTGACCGAGATCCTCGAGGCCGTCGACGAGGTCGGCGTCGATTGGGTCAACATCCCCGATACCTGCGGGGTCGCGACCCCCAGTCGGATGGGGGCACTGGTGAAACTGGTCAGAGAGCACACCGACGCACGGGTCGACGTCCACGCCCACGACGACTTCGGGATGGCGAGCGCGAACGCCATCGCCGGCTTCGAGGCCGGCGCAGAGCAGGCCCAAGTCAGTGTGAACGGGATCGGCGAGCGCGCGGGCAACGCCGCCTACGAGGAGGTCGTGATGGCCGCAGAATCGATTTACGGAGTCGACACCGGTATCGACACGACCCGGATCACCGAGCTCTCGCGCCTGATCGAGGAGAAAAGCGAGGTACCGGTGCCGGCGAACAAGCCGATCGTCGGGGCCAACGCCTTCAGCCACGAGAGCGGGATCCACGCCGCGGGTGTGATCGAGAACTCCGATACGTTCGAGCCGGGAATCATGACCCCCGAGATGGTCGGCGCGAAGCGCGAACTCGTCTTGGGCAAGCATACGGGAACCCACTCGGTCCGGGAGTTTCTGACCGAGGCCGGCTTCGACCCGACCGAGAGCGAGGTACGGGAGATCACCCGCCGGGTGAAGGACTACGGCGCGGAGAAGAACCGCGTTACGCGCTCCGACGTCGAGCGCTTCGCCCGCGAGATCGACGTCGCGCGCTACGAGGAGGCCCGAGCGTAGATGGGACGGAGTTCGCCCGCCGGCGAGCGACGCAGCGGCAACGCTCGCCCGCCCCGCAAGGGTTATTATCCCTGCCTGCCGACTCGGCAGATAGATGCAGACGACCACCGCTCTCGGATCCACGGGGACCGACAGCGACGCGGTCGTGGCGCGCGGACTCATTATTGTAGGGGTATAGCCCCTACACTACCTACTTTCCTCGACCTCGGTTGCACCACCTTTCGACCAGTCAGTACTCGTACCAATGAGATCCACGACCCACCGCTGTCGACCGCCGTATCGCCCACAGACCACCCCGACGAACCACACCAGTCGATCCAATGAGTGAACAACCACCCGCCACGTTCGACCGGGAAACGGACGAGGAAGGCGAAACCGAAACCGAAACCGTCGAACCGACGCCGGTCACGACCGGCGCGAGTTCGGTGATCCGCGCGCTCGAGGGCGCGGGCGTCGAGACCTGTTTCGGCGTGCAGGGCGGGGCGATCATGCCCGTCTACGACGCGCTGTACGACTCGGGGATCCGCCACGTCACGATGGCCCACGAGCAGGGCGCGGCCCACGCCGCCGACGCTTACGGGATCGTCGCCGGCGAGCCCGGCGTCTGTCTCGCCACGTCGGGCCCGGGCGCGACCAACCTCGTGACCGGTCTCGCGGACGCCGACATGGACTCGGACCCGGTCCTCGCGCTCACCGGCCAGGTCGCGACGGCGTCGGTCGGCAACGACGCCTTCCAGGAGACCGACACCACGGGCGTCACGCGGCCGATCACGAAGACGAACTACTTCGCGACCGATCCCGACACGATCGGCGACACCGTCGGCGAGGCGTTCGCGCTCTCGGGGACGGGCCGCCCCGGCCCCACGGTCGTCGACCTCCCGAAGGACGTGACCAACGCCGAGACGGATCGGGAGCCGGGCTCGCCCCGGACGCCCGACACCTACGACCCGCAGTACGAGGCCGACGGTGAGGCAGTCGACCGGGCGGCCCGAACCCTCGAACGCGCCGAAAAACCCGTCATCCTGGCGGGCGGCGGCGTGATCAAAGGCGAGGCCAGCGAGGAGCTCAGGGCATTCGCCACGGAGTACGAGATCCCCGTCGTGACGACGATGCCCGCACTAGGTGCGTTCCCCGAGGACCACGAGCTGGCGATGGAGATGGCCGGGATGCACGGCACCGGCTACGCCAACATGGCGATCACCCACTGTGATACGATGCTGGCGGTGGGCTGTCGGTTCGACGACCGCCTCACCGGCGGCATCGAAACGTTCGCGCCCGACGCCGAGCTGCTGCACGTCGACATCGACCCCGCCGAGATCTCGAAGAACATCGAGGCCGACGTCGCGCTGATCGGGGACGCCGGCACGGTGCTCGAACAGATCGACGGCGAGATGACCCGAGCGCCCGACGCCCCCGAGTGGCAGGCGCAGTGTACGACGTGGAAGGCCGAGTATCCGATGGACTACGCCGCACCAGAGGACCGGCCGATCCGTCCGGAGTTCGTCGTCGAGACCTTGGACGAGGCGACCCCCGAGGACGCGATCGTCACCACGGGCGTCGGCCAACACCAGATGTGGGCGTGTCAGTACTGGACCTACCGCCACCCCCGGACGTGGGTCTCCTCCCACGGGCTGGGAACGATGGGGTACGGGCTGCCGGCCGCCATCGGCGCGAAGGTGGCCGCGCCCGACAGACAGGTCGTCTGCTTCGAGGGCGACGGCTCCTTTTTGATGACGTGTCAGGAGCTCGCGGTCGCGGTGCGGGAGAACCTCGACATCACCGTCGCGGTGCTCAATAACGCCGCGGTCGGGATGGTCCGCCAGTGGCAGGACGCCTTCTTCGAGGGACGGCACTCCGCCTCGCAGTACCCGTGGGTGCCAGCCTTCGACAAGCTCGCCGAGGCCTTCGGCGCGCAGGGCTTTGCGGTCCACGAGTACGACGAGGTCGCAGACACCGTCGAGGCCGCCGTGGCCCACGACGGCCCGTCGGTGATCGACTTCCACATCGACCCCGGCGCGAACGTCTACCCGATGGTGCCAAGCGGCGGCGATAATGGAAAATTCGCCCTCTCGGAGGACCAGCTATGAGTAGCGACGACGAACCCCAGCAGATCAACGGGCTGCAGGGGCCGGCTCCCGAGGAGCGCCCCCGGACGGCCGGCCGGCGCAACAGCCAGGGGATGCGGATCGATCCCGAGGTCGAGGCCGAGCCCGTCCCCCGGCGAACTGTCATCTCGGCGTTGGTCGAGAACGAACCCGGCGTGCTCGCGAAGGCGTCGGGGCTCGTCTCCCGGCGGCAGTTCAACATCGAGAGCCTCACCGTGGGGACGACGACCAACCCCGAGACGTCCCGAATCACGCTCGTCATCGAGGAGTCCGATCCGGGGATCCGGCAGGTCGAAAAACAGCTCGCGAAGCTGCTGCCCGTGATCTCGGTCCAGGAGCTCGGCGACAAGGCGATCCAGCGCGAGCTGGTCATCGTGAAGGTCCACGGCGACGAGCCGGACAAGGTCCAGGCGGTCACGGAGATGTACGACGGGACCGTGCTCGACGCCGGACCCAGAACGATCTCGATCGAGATCACCGGCGGCGAGGGGAAGATCGACGACGCGATCGACGCCTTCCAGCAGTTCGGCATCCGCGAACTCGCGCGTACCGGCCAGACGGCCATTGCGCGCGGTGACGTCTGGACGACGGACGTTGAGGAGGAACGGTACGAACGAATGCACGAGAGCTGGCAGACAACGACGAACAATGACTGAGGAAGCCACAATCTACTACGACGAGGACGCACAGCGCAGCCAGATCGAGGACAAGACCGTCGCCGTACTCGGCTACGGCAGCCAGGGCCACGCCCACGCACAGAACCTCGCCGACAGCGGGGTCGAGGTACGGGTCGGCCTGAAGGAGGGCTCGTCCTCCCGGGAGGCCGCCCGCGAGGACGGACTGGAGGTCGGCACGCCCGCGGAGGTCGCGGCGGGTGCGGACATCGTGAGCGTGCTGGTGCCCGACACGGTTCAGCCGACGGTCTACGAGCAGATCGAGGAGGAACTCGAGGCGGGCAACACGCTTCAGTTCGCCCACGGATTCAACATCCACTACAACCAGATCAACCCGCCAGAGGACGTCGACGTGACGATGATCGCGCCCAAGACGCCCGGGCACCTCCTCAGGCGGAACTACGAGAACGACCAGGGCACGCCCGCCCTGCTTGCGATCTACCAGGACGCGACGGGCGAGGCAAAGGAGGAGGCGCTGGCGTACGGCCAGGCGATCGGCTGTACCCGTGCGGGCGTCGTCGAGACCACCTTCCGCGAGGAGACCGAGACCGACCTCTTCGGCGAGCAGGCGGTACTCTGTGGCGGGATCGCGAGCCTGATCAAGCAGGGCTACGAGACGCTCGTCGATGCGGGCTACAGCCCGCAGATGGCGTACTTCGAGTGTCTCAACGAGATGAAGCTGATCGTCGACCTGATGTACGAGGACGGGCTCGGCGGGATGTGGGACTCGGTGAGCGACACGGCCGAATACGGCGGCCTGACGAAGGGCGACGTGATCGTCGACGACCACGCCCGCGAGAACATGGAGGAAGTTCTTCAAGGAGTACAGGACGGGACCTTCGCCCGCGAGTGGATCGCGGAGAACCAGGCCGGCCGGCCGAGCTACACCCAGCTCCGGCAGGCCGAGAAGGACCACGAGATCGAGGCGGTCGGCGCGGAGCTGCGGGCGCTCTTTGCGTGGGCCGAAGACGAAACCGAGGACAAACAGGAGAAAGTGACTGCGGATGACTGACGACACCGATACCAACGCACGGCGGATGAAAGACGTCGACCACACCCACCCCTACGACGACACGAGCGCGGGCGCGCTGTTCGCGCGCGGGCCGGTCGTCGTGGCGGACGGAGGGAGGCGCGAGGCCGGCGAGAGGGACCGAATGAAGGACATCGACCACACCCCGCCGCACGACGACGAGGGCGCGACGCGCGTCTTCGAGCGCGGCGAGGAGTACGACGGGAACGAGGACGTAGTAGAGGAATGAGTCGAGGCACCCTCTACGACAAGGTCTGGGACAGACATACAGTGACCGAACTGCCCACGGGACAGACCCAGCTGTTCGTGGGCCTGCACCTCATCCACGAGGTGACCAGCCCGCAGGCGTTCGGGATGCTCAAGGAGCGCGACCTCGAGGTCGCCTACCCCGAGCGCACCCATGCCACCGTGGATCACATCGTCCCCACCGCGGATCAGTCCCGGCCGTACGGCGACGACGCCGCAGAGGAGATGATGCGCGAGCTCGAAGAGAACGTCCGCGAGGCGGGCATCGAGTTCGATCACCCCGACACTGGCGATCAGGGGATCGTCCACGTCATCGGCCCCGAGCAGGGAATCACCCAGCCGGGGATGACGATCGTCTGTGGGGATTCGCATACGAGCACCCACGGCGCGTTCGGCGCGCTCGCGTTCGGAATCGGCACCAGCCAGATCCGCGACGTACTCGCGACCGGGACCGTCGCGATGGAGAAACAGAAGGTACGCAAGATCGAGGTCACGGGCGAACTCGGTCCCGGCGTCACGGCGAAGGACGTCGTCCTGACGATCATCCGTCGGCTCGGCACGGAAGGCGGCGTCGGCTACGTCTACGAGTACGCCGGCGAGGCCATCGAGAGCCTCGGCATGGAAGGTCGCATGTCGATCTGTAACATGTCGATCGAGGGCGGCGCGCGCGCGGGTTACGTCAACCCCGACGAGACCACCTACGAGTGGCTCGCCGAGACGGATGCCTTCGAGGACGACCCCGAGAAGTTCGAGCGGCTCAAACCGTACTGGGAGTCCGTTCGATCGGACGAGGACGCCGAGTACGACGACGTTGTCACGATCGACGGCAGCGAGATCGAACCCACCGTCACGTGGGGAACCACGCCCGGCCAGGGAATCGGGATCACCGAGCCGATCCCGGAGCCGGAGGAGCTTCCGGCGGACAAACAGGACACCGCTCGTCGCGCACAGGAACACATGCGGGTCTCGCCCGGCGAGACGATGGCAGGCTACGAGATCGACGTGGCCTTCCTGGGATCGTGTACGAACGCCCGGCTGCCCGACCTCCGGGCGGCCGCGGAGATCGTACGGGGCCGTGAGGTCCACCCCGACGTGCGCGGGCTCGTGGTGCCCGGCAGCCAGCGCGTCCAACAAGCGGCCGAGGAGGAGGGACTCGCGGACGTCTTCCGCGAGGCCGGCTTCGAGTGGCGAAACGCGGGCTGTTCGATGTGTCTCGGCATGAACGAAGATCAGTTAGAAGGCGATCAGGCCTCGGCGTCCTCGTCGAACCGAAACTTCGTCGGCCGCCAAGGGTCGAAGGACGGCCGGACGGTGCTGATGAGCCCCGAGATGGTCGCCGCGGCGGCGATCGCCGGCGAGGTGACTGACGTTCGGGAACTCGAGGAGGTGGTCTCGGCATGAGCGACGACGCATCGGTCGATACCATCGACTCGGTCTCGGGAACTGCCATCCCGATCCGCGGCAACGACATCGACACCGACCAGATCATCCCGGCGCGCTTCATGAAGGTCGTCACCTTCGACGGGCTGGGCGAGTTCGCCTTCTTCGACCAGCGCTTCGATAGCGAGGACAACGAGAAGGACCACCCGTTCAACGAGGAGCAGTATCAGGAGGCGAACGTCCTCGTCGTGAACTCGAACTTCGGGTGTGGCTCCTCCCGTGAGCACGCCCCACAGGCGCTCCAGCGCTGGGGGATCGACGCCATCGTCGGCGAGTCGTTCGCGTCCATCTTCGCGGGCAACTGCCTCGCGCTCGGCATTCCGACCGTGAC